>JAUXWS010000046.1 GCA_030685015.1 bacterium | reverse complement strand
CACGGTCGGTTGCCCTTCCGCAGTTGCGCTTCACTTCGTTCACGATGGTCTGCTCACGGGAGGACTTGCACCTCCAGGACGGCGCCCATGCTGGGCGCACTTAAAGAAGGCCCCGCCGGTGGGGCGGGGCCTTGCCTTCAGCGAATCGTGAATCTTGCGATTCAGGTCACGGAGCCGATGGGGCCTCCGTGCAGGGCTGGATGCTGTGGGTACGGTGTTCATCGGTCATCGGCAGCCCTCCTGATTGACGATGTTGCCAAACCCATCGGCAAGAATAGGTCATCTCTTTAGCCCGGCCAAGGAAAAAATGCGGATGCAGAAATTCCCTGCCGTCACAGGCTGCCGATGCCCTCCAGCAGAACCTCCAATGAATCCGGCCGATCCGCGTACTGGAAGGTCGGCAGCACATGGCGCACCTGGCCGCCGGCTTCGCCGTAGCGGCCCAGCTTGAACAGGTTCCAGGCGGCGATCTTGCGCAGGGAGCGGTGGTTCACCGAGGCCCGGTGCGGGAAGACGTAGGCGGCGCCGCCCGACTCCGCCGCGTCCATGGCCCAGTTCAAGGCCAGCATTGTGTCCCCCAGGGCGCTGTGGAAGCCGGCCAGGCCCGCCCAGGCGTCCACGTAGCCCGCCTGCAGGTGATCGGCCTGGCGGAAGGCGAGCAGCACCCCCTCGCGCAGGTCGCCCGGCTGCCCGCCCGAGGCGTGGAGGGCGGCCCGGCTCCAGCCCAGCCCGCACCAGGCCTCGGCCGAAGCGGGATGGCTCTCCACCGCGCTCAGGAAGGCCTCGCTGGCGGCCGACCAATCCCCGCTGCGAAACTCGTCCCAGGCGGCGCCCAGGGAGGGCCCGTCCCCGCCGGAATGGTCGGAACAACCCGCCAGCAGGGCCAGCAGCGGCCAGACGAGGAGGCCTCGGTTGCGTCCCATGTTCATCGTGCCCTCCTTAGCGAATCAGCAGCATGCGTTGGGTGCGCGCCTGACCCTGCCATTCCAGGCGGGCCAGATAGTGGCCGCTGGCCACGGGCCGGCCCGTGTCCGAGCGACCGTCCCAGCGCACCTGGTGGGTACCGGCCGCCAGCCGCCCCGCGGCGATCCGGCGCACCTGCTCGCCGGCCAGGTTGTAGATGACCAGACGCGTCTCGCCTTCATCGGGCAGCTGGAAGCGGATCCAGGTCTCCGGATTGAAGGGATTGGGATGGTTGCCCTCCAGGTGGAAGGCGAGGGGTGCCACGTCCGCCACCGCGTCGGCGGGCATGAGACCCACCGTCATGGACCGATCCAGGCGGGCCGACAGCCGGCCGCCCGCCCGCTCCTGCTCCAGCCGGCGCCAGGTGGCGCCCTCTTTGCCAACCAGGACCAGGCCCTCCGGCGCCGCCAGTTGCAGCCAGGCCTGCTGCGTGCCCTCGGGCAGCCGCAGGTCCACGGCGCACAGGTCGTTGCCCAGTGTGTGCAGGCGGGCATCACCGGCCTCCCGCCGACCCATCATGAGGCTCCACCCCGCGCCGCCGCGCCAGGCCAGCTCCGCCTCCGCCGCACCGGGCAGGAACAGCGCGCCCGCCGTGACGGGAGCGGCCACCAGGGGCAGCTCCTCCACCGCGTCCAGGCCATGCAGGTCCGTGGCGGACACGTGCAGGAGGTGGAAACCCGTGCCCAGCTGGGCGCGCAGGTAGCGCAGTTCCTGGCCGGAGCCCAGGAGGGTCCGCCCCGGATCCTGCACCAGCTCCGTGACCAGGTTGCCTTGGGCGTCCAGGACGCGGGCGCTAAGCTGTGATAGTGGCTCGCTGGCGAGAAGGCCCAGCTCCAGATGGCCGGGATAAAGGGTGCTGGCCAGCAGGGCCGGCGTCAGGCCGGGCGCCGTGGCGTCGATGAAGAATGTGACGCGGCCCTGCAGGGCGGGATAGTCCGTCGTGTCGGCACGTGCGCTCAGATCAAGGAAGAGGGTTGTGTTCTCCGGCAGGGTCAGGCCCTGGCCGGCCAGGTCCAGCTCGCCGGCGGCGTTCACCTCGCGGCTGAAGAGCAGCTCGGCGGCGGTGGACACGCTCACGGTGTAGACCAGATCGTTGCGCTGCAGCACCTGGGCGAAGCTCTCGTGGTCCCAGCGCAGCACGGGGCTGGTGTTGGTGAGCCACTGCTGGGGCAGGGGCACCAGCACGCGCACCCGGTAGGAGCTGTCGTGCAGGGGCGGACGGGTGGTGAAGAGCACGCCGCGGCCCGATCCGAAGCCCCGGCATCCTGGCGAGGGCATGTTGGCGTAGCTTACCTGGATGCCGATGTTGTGGCCGTAGTTCTCCATGCCACAGGTGGCGAAGTTGTTGTTCTGGTCCAGGTCCGTCACGTCCTTCCACTGCACCAGGATCTCGGTGTCCCCCGTGGGGGTGGGTCTCGTCTCCTGGTCGTAGAGGATGAGCTGAAACTCCTGCACGGGCTGGCCGGGGTTCTCCCAGGCATAGCGGTTGTAGGTGCGGCTCCAGGAGACCACCACCCGGCCCTCGGCCGGATCATGGCGCCAGTAGACGGGCACGTAAAGGGAATCCGGGTAGCGGGGCTTGAGGTCGTCCCAGAAGGCGGCGATGAGATTGGGCGGCCCCAGGCTGCTGGGCAGGTTCCAGTTGCGGAAGTCGTCGATCCAGGTGTCGCCCAGGGAGACCCAGCCGTTGGAGCAGATGCTGAGCCGGCTGCCCGTGCGCCCGTAGTGGGTGAGCGGGAAGGGCAGGTCGATGGTGGTGACGGCGTCGTCGGTGAGCAAGAGGCGCGTGGCGCCGCTGCCGCCGTAGAAGGGATCCAGCTCCACCCAGTCGAAGGTGGGGTGGGTGCTGACGTCGTAGTCCTCGCTCTCGATGGCATAGTAGCCATGGTCGTCCGGGCCCATGGGATCCTCGGGCAGGATCCCGCCCACCGGCAGCGGCACGGGCAGCGCGGCGGAGCGGCCCTCCGCCTCGACCTGCAGCAGGACGTGGAGGGCCTGTCCGGTGAAGAGGCCGGCGCCGCCCTCCAGCACGAAGGAGGCGCTGGCGGTGGCGCCCTGGGCCAGGGTCGGCAGCCAGGCTCCCCCCTCCTCCACCTCGATGCGCGGGTCCAGGCTGCCGAGGGTGAGCTGGGCCCCGCCCAGGTCGAAAGCGCCGATGTTCTCCAGCACCAGGTCCAGCGTGTCGGCCCGGTCCGACAAGAGCTGCGCCTCGCCCGAGCGCCACGCCGCCGAGACCAGGCCCAGGGCCAGGTTGGAGAGGGTCAGGCGCCCGTCCACCACACCCTGGTAAGGACCGGCCGCGAGGTCCGCCACCAGGTGCAGAAGTCCGTGGTTGGGGGCGTCCGCCGCCAGGCGGATGCGGAAGGCCTCCTCCGTCACCGTGGAGGCGCCGGCCGGGATGGCCGGGGTGGCCACCGTTCCCGTTTCAATGGTGAACCAGTCGGGCAGGATCTCCCACTGGGCCGGGTCCCGCAGCACGGCCGTGCCCTCCGGCACGGCGGATGTGCCGCTGGCGCGCAGGGTGAGCCGCACCTCCAGCTCCTCCCCCGCCCGGTATTGGCCGTCCGCCGTCTCCTCCACGATCTGCAGTCCGGTCAACTCGAGGGCCACGGCTTGGGCCGTGACGGGCAGGTAGTGCTGGGCGGGCAAGTGGTCGATGTGGTTGGCGGTGAGGGCGGTCGTGAGACCCACCGGCAGTTGGGCGGGATCCACGGCCAGGAGGACCTGTCCGTTGCGCGTGACGCCGCGGGCCAACATCTGGCTGCCGTCGGCGCCGGCGATGAGGGTGACCACCGCTCCATCCACCGGATCGCCCGCCTGGTCGCGCACCAGCACCTCCAACACGCTTTGCCCAGGGGCCAGCTGGTCGGGGGCGGTCAGGACCATGGGCAGAGGTTCGCCGCGCCAGATGTTGAGGTCGGGGTCGCCCAGCACGTTGTAGATGTGGAAATAGAAGTAGGAGCTGTAGGGGTCGTCCCGCTCCAGTGGGTAGCCGTTGTAGAGTTCCATCTTGCCGTTGAGCAGGGCGGCGCCGATGCCCGTCATGTTCAGGTCGAAAATGGCCGTGAAGAAGCCGCTGCACACGGGGTTGTTGTACTGGGTGCGGGTGTGGAGGTCGCTGGGGCCGACGAAGGCCACGGCTCCCTTGGGGGCGCCGGGGCCGCCCAGGCGCACGAACTTCTCCCCGAAGCAAGGGTCCTCCACGATGACGTCCCCCGAACCCTGGCCGAAGGCGCCCGTCTGGCAGACGAAGCTCCCCACCACCGGCATGCGCAGATCGTTGACGAGCAGGTCCATGTGGCTGCGGTCGAAAGCGGGGTAGATCCAGCCGTTGGAATTGGCCCAGCCGCGGTAGCTGACGATGCCGCGCCCCTGGTTGAGGGCGTTGATGATGGGCGTGGCCCCGTTGGTGAGGGGCGGGTAGAAGAGGCTGTCCTGGGCCGTGATGGTGAAGCCGTTGGCGCGCAGCTTGTCGATCACCCAGCGGCTGGTCAGGTTGGGCGAGATGGGCGGCGTGCCGGAATCGGCGTAGTTGCAGCTCACCACCAGGCCGCGGGTGAGCCAGCCGCCGCCGGAGAGGGTGGGCATCTTCTCGTGGAAGACCGGTTTCTGGGCCATGACGTAGAGCTGGGAGGCGCTGTCCACACTGTAACGCCCCACGAAAAGCTCGGGGAAGAAATCGGTCCCCTCCTGCAAGGCATAGAAATGGTCGCTCACGTCCCAGTCGCCGGTGTGGGCCTGCACCACGCTGGTGGGGCAGGCGGCGGGGCCGTCCACGTCGCCGATGAGGAGAAGGAACTCGGGACGCATCTGCTCCCACATGGTGCGCGTCCAGGCGCGCAGGTTGTCAAAACTGATGGTGGCGGCTCCCCCGGGCATCTGGTCGAAGGTCACGATGCGCACGTCGAAGCCCTTCTCGCGCTTCCACTTGATGAACTCCTCCATGCCGGGGTTGACGATGTTCAGGTAGTTGGGGGAGCCGACGATGACGTAGACCGGGAAGACGCTGTCGTCCACTTGGTTGTAGAACTGGCCATGGTTGGGCACCAGGGCCTGGTAGACGCGCTCCCAGTTGGACGACCAGGCATGGGTGGCCCCCAGCTCGTTGCCGGCGACGACCGGCTCCTCGGCCAGGCCGGCCAACGGCCTTGATGCGCTCGACTCCACGGCACCGTAGTCCAGGCGCAGGCGCAGGGACTCCACCGCCTGCAGGCGGCCCTCGTGGTGGATGACCGGCTGCAGCGAGAGGGAGACCATGCGCAGGTCGCGGAAGACGACGGGCTGGCCCAGGAGGACGGGCCGGTCGAAGCCGCCCGCCCGCGCCAGTTCGACGGTGGCGCTGTGGTCCGCGTCCAGCAGCTCGCGATCCCCGTCCGCCTGGCCGACCAGGGCATCCTCCGCCCGGCCCAGCCCCAGCTTCACGCCGTCAAGGGGGCGCAAGCGCAGCTCCTCCACCACCAGGCGGATGGCGCCGGTGGGCGGCACTTCCAGCCAGCGGGATTCCCGGGGCAGGAGCAGTTGCCCCTCGGCCTCGGTCTCCCGGGCGCCGCCTTCCGTGAGGAAGCGCGTGCTGCCGTCGCGCAGCTCCACGCGCCAGAGGGAGCCGGGGGTCCACGCCACGGTGGTGGCGCTGTTCGCGGCCGACCAGTCCAGGCCGGGCTCCGCCGCGCGGACCAGCGTCCACTCCGCCACGCGGGCCGGGTCGAGGTTCTCCGGCAAGGGGGGCAGTGCCCGGGACGGCGCGGCGAAGAGGCCCAGGAGCGCCAGGGTGAAGAGGGGGCGACGAATCATCATGCATGACTCCCATGCGGCTCGTTGTCGGTTCACTTGACCAGGGTCAGGCCCTGCACGCCCTGCCAAATCTCGCGGCCGCCCTGCTCGAGGCGGATCTGCGCGAAGTAGAGTCCGGCGGGCAGATGGCCGGCCTCGAGGCGGAACTCGTGCTGGCCGGTGGCGAGGGCCTCCCGCGGGGGAAGGGCCAGGACCCGGCGGCCGAGCAGGTCGAACAGGGCGATTTCGGCCCGCGCCCCCGCGGCCCGGGCCGGCAAGGCCAGGCGCAGGGTGGCGGAGGGGTTGAAGGGATTGGGCCAGACGGCCAGGTTGGGCTCCTCCGGGCGCTCCGGTTGGCGCAGACCCACCGCGCTGCCGTTCCAGCTCAGGCGGATGTCCTTCACGTGGAAACCGCTGTCCTGCAGGATGCCGTTGGTCTTGACGCGGAAGGCGAAGCGGAAGGCCGAGCTTGCCCACTCCGGTCCCACGGGCACGCTGTGACGGGTGATCCGCTCGCCCCTCCCCGTCATGGCCAGCATGGTCGTCCAGGTGGCGCCGTCGTCGCCGGAGAACTCCACGAAAGCGCTGTCGCGGCCTCCCTCCAGTTGATGGTAGGCGACGAATTCGAGGGCGCCCGGGGTGGCGCTGCGCACCGGCACATCCAGGTACCAGGACTGGGCGGTGGCCAGGCGGCAGTCCATGTTGGCAGCGCTGTAAAGTCCCGGTGTGTCCTCGAAATGGGTGGCCATGGAGTCATTCCAGGCCACGGTCCAGCCGCAGGTCTGGCCGCTCTGGGTGAAGAAGTCAAGGGTGGGGAACTCCTGGCTGAAAAGACCGGGCTCCCCGTCGCCGCGCAAGGCCACGGGAATGGAGCGCGTGGTGGTGGCGTTGTGGACGAATTCCTGGTGGACGGGAATGCGGCTGGGCAGCCAGGCGGTCAGCCGGTAGACGCCCTGGGGCAGGTTGGCGCTGAAGGCGCCGGGGTTGGTCCAGGTCAACACCGTGTCGGCGGCGAGGTCGGCCAACTGGATGCGCTCGGCCGACAAGGGCGCGCCGCCCTCAAGGGGCAGGAAGTCGAGGGTCAGCTCGTGGCGGGGCAGGGCCTGCAGATTCCAGGTGGCCTGGGTCGGCAGCGAGGGGCCGACTACCACCTGGGAGGCCTGCCCCGCGTAGCCGTGCTTGCGCACCGTGACCGTGTAGGTCTGTGGATGCAGCAGCCGGTAGTAGGCGCCATGGAGCGGGTCGGTGCGGTACCAGGGAGCGCAGTCGGGATGCATCACCTCCTCGATGCGCAGGCGGGCCGCCAGGGGCGACAGGCTGGTGGCGTCGCGCACGCGGGCCACCAGGCCGGGGGCGGCCACCTCGTAGCCGATGATGCGGCGGCAGAGCCAGTTGAGGCCGTCCAGGTTCTCGTTGACGATGAAATCGATCGTGGTCTGGTTCTGCGGTTGCATGCCGGCCGAGCCCTGGGTGCCCACTTCGATGAGCAGACCCGCGGTGCCATAGGCGCCGTAGATCCAGTTGTGCTGGCTGCCCTTGCGTCCATCACCGGCCACGTTGCGATAGGGATGCCAGTTGATCCCGTCGATGCGGGAGGCCATGTCGCCCGTCAGGTTCGTCATCATCGTGAAGTCAAGGCTGGGGCAGGTGTAGGCGCCATCCCAATTCCAGGGATGGATGACGATCTCATGGTTGGTGGAGGTGCGGGCGCTGTGATAGGCCACGGAGGCGACGAAGCGCTCCCACTCCGCCTGGCGGACGATGGCCTGGACCTCGGTCTCGGAGAGGGGGGCCGGGCCGCGGAAATAGTCGAACTGCTCGGCGTCGGAGTTTTGCGCCCACAGGGTGTCGCCGTGATTCCACCAGAAGGGGAAGTTGCGGTTGAGATCCACTCCGCAGCTGTCGGCGCCGATTCCGGGCTGGATGTGGCAACTGCCGCCGGGCAGGAAGGGGTGCGTGTTCTTGCGATAGGTGACGTCCAGCTCGCTCATGACGATGCCCAGTCCGTCGGGATTGTAGCTGGGCACCACGTGGATCTCCATGGACTCGACGATGGGTCCCCACTGGGGGTGGCCCAGGCTGCCCAGGGTCACCAGGCGGCGGATGAACTCCATGGAGATGTTGATGCCCAGGATCTCCTCGGCGTGGCACTGGCCCGCCACCCAGAGGGCGGGTTCGTCCTCTTCGAGGTGGACGTTGTCGCTGATCTTGACCCCCCAGATGGGCGTCTGGGTGGCAAAGGAATAGCCCAGGGAGTCCAGGCGGATCCAGGCCGGATATTGGGCCGCAAGATCGGTCAGCTCGGCGTGGATCTCGTCGTAGGTGTAATAGAAATCATCCAGGGCGGCCTCCGCCGCCAGGGGAAGACAGCAGGCCGACAACAGCAGGGCTGTCCAGATCCTGACCAACTCCTGCCTGGTGTTCTGCATGAGGTCCTCCCGTGCTTCTGAATCCCGGAGCCACGTGCAATAAATGTGCCCGCCCATTCGTCCTGCCAATGGCTTCCGGGAACGAATGGGCGGACGGATTTCCAAACGGATGTAAGGCCTGCCGCCATGTCGCGGCTGGCTGCCTACTGCACCGGCGCGACCGACAAGATCACCACCGGGCTGGACGGCACGTTCTGGTGCATGCCGCGGGAGCCGGTGGGCACGGCGCGAATGGCGTCCACCGTCTCCATGCCCTTGACCACCCGGCCGAAGACACAATAGCCGAAGCCCTGGGGATCTGGGCTGCGATGGTTGAGGAAGTCGTTGTCCACGACATTGATGAAGAACTGGCTGGTGGCGCTGTGAACGGCGTTGGTGCGGGCCATGGCGATGGTACCGCGGTTGTTGCGCAAGCCGTTGCCGGCCTCGTTCTCGATGGGGGCCATCGTCTCCCGCTCGGCCATGAGCGAGTCCATCCCGCCACCCTGGATCATGAAGCTCGAGATCACGCGGTGGAAGATGGTGCCGTCATAATGCCCCTTGCCCACATAGGCCTCGAAATTGGCGCAGGTTTTGGGGGCTTTCCCATAGTCCAGCTCGAGCACGATCTCGCCGAGGCTGGTCTTCATCAGGAACTGCTTGGACACAGTGTCGCCTTTCTCCGGGGGGGTCGCGGCCGCGGGCGCTTCCGTTGTCTGGTCCGTGGTCAGGGCCGGGGCCACGTCCCCACCGCCGGGCGCCGCGCCGCAGCCCAACCAGCCCAGCGCCAGCACGAGCAGCATGGCTTGCCAAACACGATTCATCATCGTCCTCCTTGATCCGTGCTTCCTCCCGACATGGGAACGGCGGCTGGCGACTGCCAACCGCCGTTTCAGTATCAGGAACGTGACGGAGCGCCTGGCTCCGTTACGGCAGCTACTGGGTGACCGTCGACGCTGCGACCGAATCAACCGGGGCAGCAATCGAATCGACCGCCACCGGCTCAGGGGTCACAACCGGCTCCGGAGTCACGACCGGCTCCTCGGCGGGCTTGGAACCGCAACCGATCGCCAGCATCGCCACCACCAGCATCACACCGCTCACCATCTTCCGCATTGGAAGTTCTCCTTTTGTTTGAACAGCCTTTCCAACGAGTCCAGGTCAAAAAGGCACCCGCAACTTAGCAAGTGTTGCCCGAATGCACGTCAAGCCAAGGTCCGGGACGATCGGGGTCCGCCACCGACAAGCGGGTGGCTTCCCCCTCCGTTTCCGCCAGTGCCTTCCCCACGGCGGCCCGGGCCAAGTCCGGCCGGTTGTTGTCCCGGCTCAAGTGGGCCAGCACCACGTGTTTGACATGCGGCCCGGCCACCTGGGCCAGCAGGTCGGCGCACTGCTCATTGGACAAGTGTCCCCGCCCCCCCGTGATCCTTCGCTTGAGGAAGGCCGGGTAGGCGCCTGCCAGCAACCGTTCGCGATCGTGATTGGCCTCCACGATCAGCACCTGCCGACCCGCCAGCTCCTCCAGCACTTCCGGCGTGACATGGCCCAGGTCCGTGCAGAAAGCGACCGAGGCCCCGCCCGCCTGGAAGCCGAACTGGAGAGGCTCCGCCGTGTCGTGGGGACAGGCCCAGCAGTCGATGTCAATGCCCGCCGCCTGGAAGCGCTCCCCGGCCCGGATGGCGACCAGCCGCTCGCCGCCCCGCCAGATGCGCAGCGTCTCCCGGGCCGTGCCCCGGCTCAGCCAGACCGGCAAGCCCAGGCGACGCGCCACCACCCCGGCGCCACGCACGTGGTCGGCGTGGGAGTGGGTCAGCACCACTCCGACCAGCTCATCCACGTCGCACTCCACCGCGGCCAAGCGCCGCCCCAACTCGCGGGCGCCCAGGCCGGCGTCCACGAGCAGGGCGCCCTGGGGGCCCCGCACCACGGCCGCGTTGCCGGAGGAGGAGGAGCCCAGCACACAAACGCGCAGGCTCACGACAAGCCCCGGCTTCCTGGCTTGATGGGCGACGATCCGCCGCGGCAAAGCGGACAGTCGGCGGCAGTGTATGAAACAACGTCCTGGGTGTGACAGGCCACCAAATGTAGCGCACCGGACCCATGTTCAAAACGCAGCTGCCCGGCGCTGCGGTCGACGATGACGCCTACCCCCATCGGCACGGCGCCGGCGGCGGCGACCAGCTCGATCACCTCCTGGACGCTGCCCCCCGTGGTGACCACGTCCTCCACCACCAACACCTGCTCGCCCGGCCTCAGGGTGAAGCCCCGACGCAGGGTCATGCGCCCCTCCTGCCGCTCGGCGAAACGGGCGGGCACTCCCAGCAGGCGGGCCGTCTCCACCGCCACCACGATGCCGCCCACCGCCGGCGCGATCACGCTCTGCGGCGCGGCCCCACGAAAGGCGTCGGCGATCGTGGCGCAGAGCGCTTCGGCGAAGCGCGGGTGTTGCAGCACCAGGGCGCATTGGAAGTAGTGGGGGCTGTGGCGTCCACTGGTCAGGAGGAAATGGCCTTCCAGCAGGGCGCCGCTCTCCTTCAGCATGTCCAGGGCTGTCATGGGGACCTCCTGATGTACATCTCCCACCCTCGCCGGGCGGACCGGCCAGCCCGGCCCTGCCCCCGGCCGCAGCGGAACTCCCCCTCAGGCCTCCGTCTCCCGGCCTGAGGACAGCCGGCCCAGGTTGAAGTCCTCGATCCGTCCCACCTCCTCCGGGCTCAGATCGGCGAAGGAATAGGCCAGCACGGGCTCGTCATAGGCGCTCTCGCGTCGGATGAAGGTGAGGCGTCGGTCGCGGAAGCGCTCGCCCGCCAGCTCGAAGCGGACATGGGCCTCGCGATGATTGGCCACCACATGATGCCGCGGCAGGGTCAAGACGGCGCGGAAGCCGCCGGCGCTGATGTTGAGGGTGGTGGCGGACACCCAGCACATCTGGATGAACTCCCGCCCCCGCGACCGGGTAAGTGCCTCGTTGCGCAAGGGCAGGCGCAGTTGCATGGCCACCCGGCAGGCCACTCGGACATGCTTGCGTCTGGTGTTGCGCGTGACATGGGCGGGCCGCCGGAGCGCCAGCCGCTCGCGGCCGTCCAAGGTGACCAGTCCCTGGACCTGCGCCTCGAAGCTCCCCAGCTGGGATCCCTCGTGGAAGCGGCACTGGATGCGGGAGCCGCCCTCCAGGCGGCGCAGGTCGGGGGGAAGGATCTCGCCCAGGGAGAGCAGCAGGATCTCCTCGTCGGCCTGCAGCAGCTCGGTGCGCCAAGTCATCGGTCCCAGCGTCAACTGGATGGGAGTGCCGGGACGGGGCATCTCGTCCATCAGGCGCACCCCAAGCGCCGGGCGTAGTCCAGGGCGCGCCGCCGCACGGCCTCCGGCTCGGCCACCGCATCCGGGCCGTAGAGGATGTCCCGCGAGACATTGATGAGGGCCGGCCCCCCACCCATTTCCAGGATCGCCTGCACCTCCTCCAGGCTTCCCCCCTGGGCGCCCACACCGGGTATGAGCAGGGGCAGTCCGGGGAAGGCGGCGCGGATCTCAGCCAGGTCCGCGGTCCTCGTCGCTCCCACCACCGCGCCCAGGCGTCCGGCCGCCCAGTCGGCGTTCCAGGCGGCCAGTTTCTCCAGCACACGCCAGTAGAGCGGCCGTCCCTCGACGGGCAACAACTGGAAATCCGCCGCGCCGGGGTTGGAGGTGAGCGCCAGGACGAAGGCCCCCCTCTCCGGGCGCGGGTCATCCGCGCCGGTGGCGCCCAGGAAGGGCTCCAGGCTGTCGCGACCCATGTAGGGCGCCAGGGTGACGGCCCGGGCGCCCAGCCCGTTGAAGAGGGCGCGGGCATAGCGCGCGCTGGTGTTGCCGATGTCGCCGCGCTTGGCGTCGACGATCAGGAAGGCGCGCTCGCCGACACAATGGCAGACGGCCTCCAGCGCGGCCCAGCCCGGCGCGCCCTGCTGTTCGAAGAAGGCGGCGTTGGGCTTGAAGGCGGCCACCAGATCATGCGTGGCTTCCACCAGGTCGCATCCCAGGGCAGCCAGCGGATTGGGCAGGCTCAGGTAGCGGGTCGGCATCCGCTCCGGATCCAGGTCAAGGCCCAGGCAGAGGCGGTTGCCCCGTTTATTGATGTGATCGATCAGTGTGCGCATGGATCAAGGTAGCAAGGATCGGGAGTCCCATGGGCCACCCGGCCGCGGAACCAGGGCTTCGCCGCCTCCTTTCACCACCGCAGGTGGGTGGCCAGGATGCGCAGACCGATGAGGATGAGGATGATGCCGCCCGCCCGCTCCATGCGCGGGCCCCAGGCGGACCCCAACCGCCTCCCCAGTCGCACGCCTGCCCAGGAGAGCAGGCCTGTCACCACGCCGATGACGAGGACGGGTTGCCAGATCTCCACGCCCAGGAAGGCCAGGCTCAGGCCCACGGCCAGGGCGTCCAGGCTGACCGCCACCGACAGGGCCAGCAAGGTCCAGCCCCGCGTGGGATCGGGGCGATCCTCGTCCACCTCCTTTTCACGGGCACGCAACATGCGCAAGCCAATCCAGGCAAGCAGGCCGAAGGCCAGCCAGTGGTCGACGGCGTACAGCAGCCCGGCCAGGCTGAGGCCAGCCAGCCAGCCCAGCACGGGCATCAGGGCCTGGAAGAGGCCGAAATGGAAAGCGAGGCGAAAGGCCGGCCGGCGGCCGGCGGGCAGGACGGCGGAGCAGGCCAGGGAGACGGCGAAGGCGTCCATGGCCAGGGCCAGGGCCAGGAGGATCGTCTGGATGAGGTCCAGATTGGCACCCATGATCAAAGACCGGGGGGTAGCTCAGTCCCCCCCAACCAGGCGGCCACCGAGAGGAAGGAACCGCCCACCAGCAGCGCCTCCCGCATCCAGGGATCGTCCGTCGGCCGGCCGCTCTCAATCCCGTTCCGCAGCAGGTCCAGCTGGGCCCGCCGGCAGAAGGTGGCGGTGACTCCCGCGCGGCGGGCGGCCTCCTCCCACTCGGGACGATCGGCGGCGCGCGGGTGCCCGTCCACCAGCAGGATGCGGACCTCCGCCAGCACGGGGCGCAGGGCGGCCAGGTTGCCGGCCAGGTCCTTGTCGCGCATGCCGGCCAGCAGGGCGTTGAAGCGCCGGTCCGGCCAGTGGCGCGCCAGCTCGGCGGCAAGATGGGCCAGGGCGGGCGGATTGTGCGCCACGTCCAGGACACGCGGGGGGTCGCGGCTGACCACCTGGAAGCGGCCCCGCCACTCGTCCTCCGCGAGCCGACAGCCGGCGCCCGCTTCTCCCGCCGACAGCAGCCGGAAGGCCGCCAGGGCCAGTCCGGCCGCGGAGCGCCAGCCCGCCGTGTCCACGGGCGGCTCCAGCCAGGCTCCACCGCGGGGATCCACCAGGCGGAGCTTCTCCCGCGGGGCGGGTGGACAGGTCCCCATCGACGGGTCATGAAGCACCAGGCGGGCGCCGCGCGCCTCCACCGTCCGCCTGACCACCTCACGCAGGGCGGGGTCGGTCTCGGCGCAGAGCAGGATGCCGCCCGGCGGGGCCACGTGGGCCTTGTCGCGCGCCACATCGGCCAGGGTCGGACCCAGGACGCCCAGATGGTCCGCCCCCACGTTGGTGAGGAGGGCGAGCCGGGGCGTCACGGCGCTGGTGGCGTCCCAGCGGCCGCCCAGGCCGCACTCGAGGACGGCCCAGCCGAGGCCGGCCCGCCGGAAGGAGGTAAGGGCCAGCGCCGTGAGCAGCTCGAAATAGGTGGGCTGGAGGGCTTCCAGATGGGGTTCCAGCTCGTGCCAGGCATCGAGCGCGATCTTTTCGTCCAGCGGGACGCCGTCCAGCCGGATCCGCTCCGATGGATGGAGCAGGTGTGGCGAGACGAAGAGGCCGGTGCGATGGCCGGCCGCCCGCAGCAAGGAGGCCAGGGCGTAGGCCGTGCTCCCCTTGCCGTTGGTGCCCGCCACCTGGATGCAGGACAATCCGCGCTCCGGGTGGCCCAGGGCCTCCAGCAGACCCGCCATCCGCTCCAGTCCGGGCTTCATGCCGAAGCGCGCCCGGGCGTCCACGGCGCGCCAGATGGCGTCCCAGCCGCTGCTGGTCACGGCTGGCCGGCCAGGCTGAGGTCATGCAGGTCGCGCAGGGCGGCGGCCAGCGCCCCGGCGATGCGGCGGCGACCCTCGGCCGAATCCAGCAGCCGGTGGTCGTCCACGTTGGTGATGAAGCCGCATTCCACCAGGACGGAAGGCATGCTGGCCCCCACCAGGACCTGGAAGCCCGCCTGCTGGATAGGCCGCCGGCGCGGCTCCGTCACCGCGGCCAGCCGGCGGGAGATGAGGGCAGCCACGCCCATGCTCTCCTCGGCCCAGGCGGACTGCGCCATGGAGGCCAGGATCCAGTCGGTGGGCGCCCGCCCTTCGACGCCGCCGTCGAACTCCAGCACGCGGTTCTCGCGCAGGGCCACCTGGCGGGCGTGCTCGTTCTTGCCCGGCCGCAGCAGGAAGACCTCGTGGCCGCGCGCCTGGCGGTTCTTGGCCGCGTTGATGTGGATGGAGAGGAAGAGCTGGCCCCGGGCCTCGTTGGCGCGCCGCGTGCGCTCGCCCAGCGGAAGGTACTCGTCCTTGTCGCGGGTGAGCAGCACCTCCAGCCCGGGCAGCTCCCGACGAAGCTGGTCGCGCAGCTCGAGGGCGATGGCCAGGGTCATGTCCTTCTCGCTGCGGCCCCAGCGCGAGACGGCGCCCGGATCGTGGCCGCCGTGCCCGGCGTCGATCACCACCCGGCGCAGCTCCTCGCGCAGTCCGCGCACCGGCAGGCTGGCCAGGGCCTGGGCGGCCGCCTCGGCGGCGGGTTCCTCCAGGGCGGGAGCTAGCACGGTGGCACCCCGGCGGCGCAGCAGGATCTGGATTTCGCCCAGGGACTCCACCTCCTCCACATCGAGCAGCTCGGCTTCCGGCGCCAGATCGAGGCGCAGCACCCAGTCCTCGGCCGTGCGCGTGGCTTTCAGGGTCCGGATGAGGGCGCCGGAGGCCGGCTTCAGGCGGGCGGGATCCTCCAGCGCCGCCAACTCGGGGAGGGCGGGCAGGCGCAATTCGAGGCGGCCGGGGCGCGACAGGCTTTCGAAGACGGGGATGGCGGGCAGACGTAGCCGCAGCAGCTCGCCGCCCGTCACCACCTCGCGCTCCAGGGCGGCGGCAGTGACCTCCAGCTCCAGTTCGCCCGCCGCCAGGTCGAAGCTCCCGCGCAGAAGGCCCACCGCCAGCAGGGCCGTCAGCACGCGCTCGTCGACCAGCAGGCCATCCGCGCTGCGCCGCACGGGGCCGGCCAGGGGCAGGGCACGGCCGTCCAGGCGGGCGAAGCGCATGCCCGTCACCAGGCGCAGCTCGTGGCCGCGGGCCCACAGCGTCGCCCGCGGACCGTCGAGGTCGGCCAGGCTGCCTTCCAGGCGGAGCAGGTCATCCAGGCAGAAGAGGCGCGCGGCGCCGGCGCGCCAGGTGGGCAGGATCGCCTCCCGGCCGTCCCCCAGCCGCACCAGCAGCTCGCGATCGGCGGGCAGGCCGTCGCCCGCCAGGGCGGCGGACCTGGTCGCCAGCAGGAACGGGATGAGAAGACAGGCAAGGCGGAAGAGGAGCGACGCTCGTCGCAGGCTGGGACCGATCATCGCGTCTCCCGGGCGGACTCAGGCGTGTTGGCCCTTGTGGGCGTCCGGATTGCCTTCCTGCAGGCGTGCCAGCTGCCCCTCGCGGTAGGAGAGATCCACGCGGACGGGGCGCACGTGGTCCAGCCTCCGCCAGCCCAGGTGGGGCAGCACCTGGCCCAGGTCCTTGCCCTGGAACTCGGACCCCGTGCAGGGAATGGGCTTGGGGTCCAGCAGGTCGGGCAGGAGCAGCACGAAGTTCTCCCGGCGGTCGCTGGACAGCTCCATGATCTGCGTGTCCATGTAGATGGCGTCCTTGGGACAGGCCTCCACGCAGAAGCCGCAGAAGCAGCAGCGGTCCAGGTCGATGCGGAACTCGGCCGGGGCCTTCTCCTCGGGGCTGCCGTCGTGCTCCATGGGCGTGATCGAAATGCAGAAGTCGGGGCAGGCCGTCTCGCAGAGCATGCAGGCCGTGCACTTGGGCCGTCCGTCCTCGTGCACCTTGATGCGGTGCTTGCTGCGCAGGACGCGGGGCAGGGGGCGCATCACCTCCGGGTACTGGAGGGTGTAGGCGCCCGGTTGGCCTGAGCGGATGCCCACCGCATAAAGGAAGTGGCGCCACATGTTGACGAAGAAGTGGCGGCTGGTGACCCACAGGCCGGCCAGCACGGCCGGGTAGTAGAGCGCGGTGATGAAAGTCGCCTGCCGGTCGACGCGGACGAAGCGCGCCATGGATTCTCCCTTCTACCTCAGCATGACGATGGCGGTGATGACGATGTTGAGCAGCGCCAGGGGCAGCATCTCACGCCAGCCCAGGCGCAGCAGGTGGTCGAAGCGGAAGCGGGGCAGGGTCCAGCGGATGAGCAGCTGGAGCCAGCAGAAGAAGACCACCTTGAGCAGGAAGCCCGCCACGCGGAGGATCGTCACGAGAACGGGGGGCAGGTCCAAGGTGGCCAGGTTGCCGAAGACAAAGCCCGTGTCGGCCAGCCAGGGCAGCTGCCAGCCTCCGAAGAAGAGCGTGGAGATGAGCGCCGCGAGAACGACGATCTCGATGAACTCGCCCAGGAGGAAGAGGGTGAACTTGGCCCCCGAGTATTCCAGGTTGTAACCGATGATCTCGCTCTCGCCCTCCGGGATGTCGAAGGGCACGCGCTTCGTCTCGGCGATGGCGGCGGGCAGGAAGAGCAGGAAGGCAAGGGGCTGGGTGAGCACGCCCCACTTGGGAATCCAACCGAACCAGTGCTCGCCCTGGGCGGCCACGATGACGGGCAGGCGCACGCTGCCCGTCACCAGCACCACGCCGACGATGGCCAGGCCCAGCACCACCTCGTAGCTGATCATCTGGCTGATGCCGCGCATGGCGCCCAGCTGGGTGTACTTGTTGTTGGAGGCCCAGCCCGCCAGGACCACGCTGTAGATCCCCATGGAGCCGAAGGCCAGAATGTAGAGCAGGCCCACGTTGAGGTCCGCCACCTGGAGGGCGATCTCGCGTCCGCCGATCACCACGGGCGGCCCGAAGGGAATGACGGCGAAGGTGACCATGGCGGCGAAGAGGCCGACGAAGGGCGCGATGTTGAAGAGGAAGCGGTTGGCGAAGGGGGGCACCCAGTCCTCCTTGGAGAAGGACTTGATCCCGTCGGCCAGGATGTTGAAGAGGCCCCACAGGCGCAGGCCAAGGATGTCGGCGCGGTTGGCGCCGAGGCGGTCCTGCATGACGGCGCTTTGCTTGCGCTCCACCCAGGTGAGCACGGCCGCCAGCGGGATGATGACCACCAGCAGCAGCACGACCACTTTGGCCAGGGCCAGCAGGATCTCGATCAGCATGGCACTCCCTGACTTGCGCGCCGCCTAGCGCGGGGCGGCTTCCTTGGACACGCGGGAACTGGCGGCGGGCGGCGCCCCGGCACCGTAGCCGGGCAGCTCGGTCTCCAGCCGGCGGGCGACCGCCTCCCGGGTGGCCTGGACGGGCTTGCGTCCCAGGCGCTGGCCCAGGTCCAGCAGGAGCTCCACCTCGTCGCGGGCCTCGCCGGCCGGCGGGAAGGCGGCCTGCAGGCGCTGGACCCGCCCCTGGAAGTTGACGAAGGTGCCGGTCTGCTCGGCATGGACAGCCGCCGGCAACTGCAGGGCGGCGAGGGCGCCCCAGTCCTGCTCGTGGGTCCCGATCACGATCAGCAACCGCAGTTTCGACAGCAGCTCGCGGCCATCCGCCAGCAGGGCCGGCAGAGCCCAATGGAAGCAGACCAGGCCCTTGACGCGGTCGGCCCGGATCTCCTCGGCCAGGCCACCGTCGGGGAAGGCGCCGCGCTTCAGCTTGAGCAGCTCGCAGCCCAGGCGGTTGGGATGGAGGTCGGCCTTCATGAGCAGGTCGTCCTCCTCGCCGCGGGGGTCCTCGGCCAGCTGGAAATCAGCCCGCGGGACCTTGAGCTGGTCCAGGAAGAGCGAGCGGGCCGCCAGCAGGGCCTCGCAGGTCATGTCGGGGCTGAAGAGGACGGCCACCTGCTCAGGATGGCGGCGCACCATGTCGTCCAGTCGGCGGGCCGCCTCGCCCAGCGCGTCGTTCCAGTCGGTGGCCGAGACCTGCCCGCCCCGGGCGACCAGGGGTTGCCGCAGGCGGCCCTGGTCGATCCCGCTGAAACCATAGCGGCCACGGTCGCAGAGCCACCACTGGTTGACCTCCTCGTTGTAGCGCGGCTTGAGGCGGATGACGCGCCGCCCGTTCTCCGTGTTCTTGTAGTCGCGCTTCAGATCGTATTGGATCTCGATGTTGCAGCCGCGGCTGCAACCTGGACAGATGCTGTCCGCCTTCCTCATGAACCAGACACGGCGCTGGAAGCGGAAGCTGCGGTCGGTGAGGGCGCCCACCGGACAGATGTCCACCACATTGCCCGAGTAGGCGTTGTCCAAGCGTTTGCCCTCGGCCAGGTGCAGGGTGCTGTGCGCGCCGCGCTCCTCGATGCCCAGCTCGTGCGTGCCGGTCACCTCCTGGCAGAAGCGCACGCAGCGGGTGCAGAGCACGCAGCGCTCGGAGTCCAGCATGACGTGAGGGCCGATCTCCTGGCGCTTGGGCTTGTGGATGGCCTCGGTCAGCCGGCGGCTGCCGGTGTCCACCGCCCCCCAGTCCATGTAATAGTCCTGCAGCTTGCACTCGCCGGCGCAATCGCAGTAGGGGCAATCGATGGGATGGTTGAGCAGGAGAAATTCCATCACGCCCAGGCGGGCATCGCGCACCTCTTCGCTCTCGGTGCGGACGACCATGCCCTCCATGGCCGGTTCCACGCAGGAGACGGCCACGCGCGAGCGGCCGCCCATTTCGATCTCGACCATGCACATGCGGCAGTTGCCGGCGACGGAGAGGCCGGGGTGGTAGCAGAAGTGGGGCACCACCACGCCGGCCTGCTTGCAGGCCTCGATCACGCGCGTGCCGGTCGGCACCTCCACCGGACGGCCGTCGACGATCAGTCTCGGCATCCGCTCACTCCTTATGCAAGCGTTGTGTCTGCCCCGGGCGGCATGATCCGCTCGACCAGGCGGAAAGCCCTTCCGCGCTCAGGCCCGGCTTCCCTTCACCGCCACCACCATTCGCCCAAGCCCGATCCGACCTGGCGATCGAGTTCCCCGCCGACATCCTAGCGATCGAGTTCCCCGCCGATCATGTTGATCGAGCCGAAAATGGGCACCACGTCGGCGATGGTGTGCCCGATGATCATCTCCCGCAGGGCCTGGGTCAGCCCGAAGCAGGGCGGCCGGCAGCGCACCTTCCAGGGCTGCTCCTCCCCCATCGAGATGAGGTAGAAGCCCAGCTCCCCGTTGCCGCCCTCCACGGCGTGGTAGACGGCGCCGGGCGGCGGCGCGATCATGTGGCCCCACATGTGGTGCTTGAAATGGTTCATGAGCGGCTCGATGCGCGTGTAGACCTTCTCCTTGGGCGGCAGCGTGTAACGGCCGTCCTCCACACTGACGGGACCGCTGGCGGGCAGCCGCTCGAGGCACTGCTCGACGATGCGCAGGCTCTGCTCCATCTCGTGCATGCGGACCAGGTAGCGGTCGTAGACGTCGCCATTCACGCCCACCGGCACCTCGAAATCCAGCCGGTCGTAGTACAGGTAGGGGTGCTGGACACGCACGTCGTACTCGATGCCGGCGGCGCGCGCCACCGGCCCGGTGAAGCCGTAGCTCAGACAACCGGCGCGGTCCAGCACGCCGATGCCCTTGGTCCGGTCGATGAAAATGCGGTTGTCCGTCATCAACTTGTGGATCTCGCGGTTGACGTCCCGCAGGTCCGGCAGGATGGCGCGGATCTCCGCGACCATGCCCTCGTAGGGCTCGTAGGCCAGTCCGCCGATGCGCGTGTAGCTGGTGGTGACGCGGGCGCCGCAGATCTTCTCCAGCACCTCCCAGATCAGCTCGCGCCCCTTCATCAGGTAAAGGAAGGCGGTGAAGGCCCCCAGTTCCATGTGATGCGCGGCGATGCAGGTCTGGTGGTCGCACACGCGCATCAGCTCGCTGGTCAGCATGCGCATCCACTGGCCGCGCTCCGGCACCTCGAGGCCGAGCAGCTTCTCCACGGCCATGTGGTAGCCCACGTCGTTGATGATGGGCGAGACGTAGTTGAGCCGATCCACGTAGACCACCGCCTGGTTCCAGGGATGGTTCTCGCACATCTTCTCGAAGCCGCGGTGCAGGTAGCCGATCTCCACCTCGCAGTCGACGATCTCCTCCCCCTGCACCTGCACCTTGAGGCGGACGATGCCGTGGGTGGTGGGATGGCTGGGTCCCATGTTGAGCGTCATCTCGGCGGGCAGGGGTCCCGGCGCGGCGGGCACGCCACGAAGCTCAGGCATGGGCGTCCTCCGTGGCCCCGTGGCCCGGGCTGCCCGGCCCGATCAGCGGCTGGCGGGCCTTCATCTTGTAGTCCTTGCGCAGGGGATGGCCCTTGAACTGGTCGTAGAGCAGCAGGCGGCGCAGGTCGGGGTGGCCGGCGAAGCGGATGCCGTAGAGATCCCAGGCCTCCCGTTCGAACCAGTCGGCGGCCTTCCACAATCCGGTCAGGCTGGGCAGTTCGGGCTGATCCCCGGCCAGGGGAATGCGGACGCGCAGGCGCCGGTTGCCCTGCAGGCTGTAGAAGTGGCAGACCACCTCGAAGCGGGGCTCGCGGCGACCCAGATAGTCCACGCCGCAGAGGTCCATGAGGTATTCGAAGCCCAGCTCATCGCGCAGGGCGCGGGCCAGGGCCGGCAGGATCTCGCGGCGGATGGCCAGCTCGCGCTCGCCCAAGGCGTCGGACTCCTCCAGGATGGACTCCCCGAAGCGGCGGCGCAGCTCCTCGCCCAGTTCCGGCCCCGCCCAGCTCCCCGTGGCGCTGAAAGCTCCCGCCCGCGGCGTGTCGCTCATCTCAGACCTCGTGCTTCTGGTGCTGGATCTTGGCCTGCAGCTTGACCAGCCCGTCCAGGACGATCTCCGGATGCGGTGGGCAACCCGGGATGTAGATGTCGACGGGAATGACCAGATCGATGCCCTGCAGCACGGCGTAGTTGTTGTAGGGTCCGCCCGAGATGGTGCAGGCGCCGAAGGCGATCACCCACTTGGGTTCGCACATCTGGTCGTAGACCTGCTTGAGCACGGGGGCCATCTTCTGGTTGATGGTGCCCACCACCAGGAGCACGTCGCTTTGGCGCGGGCTGAAGCGGGGCAGGCCGGCCCCGAAGCGGTCCAGGTCGTAGCGGCTGCAGGCGGCGGACATGTACTCCATGCCGCAGCAGGCCGTGACGAAGAGGTAGTTGAAGATCGAGTACTTGCGGCCCCAGCCCAGCACCTTGTCCAGCTTGGTGGTGACGAAGGGCTCGGACAAACCCATGCCCCGCTGGACGGGACTCAACTCCATGCCACGACTCCTTTCCGAAGCACGTAGAAGAGGCCGATGCCCAGAGCCCCCACGAACACGAGGATCTCGACCAGGCCGAAGAGGCCCAGCTCCGCGTAGCTGACGGCCCAGGGGAAGAGGAAAATGACCTCGATGTCGAACACGACGAAGAGGATGGCCACCACGTAGAAGCGCAGCCGCAGGCCTCCCTCGCGGGGGCTGCCCACCGGTGTCATGCCGCATTCGAAGGGCTGCAGCTTGGTGGCGTTGAATCGCTTGGGCCCCAGGTAGGTGGCGGCCAGGTACATGATCGCCACCAGGACCAGGGCCACGGAGAAGAGCACGGCCAGGGCCACAACGTTGGGATTCAGAGCGGTCATTGGACCTCGCCTCGTCTGAACTCAGCCGGCCTTCGCTCGCCGCGGATCAGGCTCCGCAGGCGGGTGTTCAACGATTGGCACGGCCCACAGGCGAATATAGGGATTCAGCCGGGAAGGCAGCTGCTGCGAACTGTCTCCCGCGGCGGCAAGGAATGGTCCAGCGGGCTGCCCGGCGTGGTCAGGCCATGAGAAAGCCCGCCATTGCGACGGGCTTCCACATCATGTCTGGTTTCGGCCGGGGCTACCAGCGACGCCCGCCGCCCCCGCCCCGGCGGCCGCCGTCATCCCCGCCCGGACGGGGTTGCGATTCGTTGACCTTCAAGACACGACCCATGAAGTCCAGTCCATTGGTCTGCTCGATGGCCTTGGCGCCCGCCGCGCCGTCCGGCATCTCCACGAAGCCGAACC
The DNA here is from genome assembly GCA_030685015.1 of bacterium. Classification (NCBI taxonomy): domain Bacteria; species bacterium. The sequence goes on along the minus strand of JAUXWS010000046.1, from coordinate 53,301 downwards.
CCCGGCTGCGCCCCGTTTCCCGATCCATCACCACCCGCGCCGCGCCAACCTCGCCGTACTGCTCGAAAAGCTGGCGCAGATCGTCATCCTGCGTGGAGTACGAAAGATTGCCCACGTAGAGGTTCATGCCTGCTTCCCCTGCTTGTGTCATGCGCTCCGCCACCGATTCTTCAGCCATGACACCAGATGAAGCTCGGCCTGGATCCCTGAAGACCCACGGCGAAAATGCCATCCTTTCGCCGATCAATCAACCGGATCGCCCTTGGTGGCCGGTCCGGCGGAGGCCGAACGGTTCCAGCCGTTCATGGCCCGGCGGATGCCTTCGCCCAGCCAGGCCCGCACGCCGGCCTCCGCCCGTTCCAGCATGGCGTCCACCTCCTCATGGAGGGCCGCGGGGATGGGGGCCAGGACAAAGCTTTTGAGCTGGGCGGCGGGCACCGGATGGAGTGGCCGGAAGCCCAGGCGCAGCCGGTGCAGCTGCGGCCCCAGGTGGAGCACCACGTGGCTCATGCCGTTGTGGTTGCCCCCGCTGCCGCTTTCACGGAAGCGGATCTCGCCCAGGGGCAGGTCGATGTCGTCGAACACGACCAGGACATCGGCCTCATCGACCTTGTAGAAATGGCAGGCCTCGGCCAGGGCCTGGCCGGAGAGGTTCATGAAGGTGGTGGGCTTGACGAGCAGGGTGTCCCGCCCCTCAAGCTGGAGGCGCGCTTCCAGGAAAGAGCCGCGCCCGCTGCGGAAACTGGCCGCCGGAGCGGCCAGCCGATCGAGCAGCATGAAGCCCAGGTTGTGCCACGTCCGGCGGTAGCGCTCCCCGGGATTGCCCAGCCCGCAGACGATCTTCACCTCAGGCTCCAGCGCGGATTACTTGGGCCGCGCCTTGGTGATCTGGACCACGGCCACGTGGTCGGGATTGAGCAGGCGGATCTTCTCGCTGCCCAGATCCTTGACCAGCAGGTTGCGCCCCGCCTCCAGGTTGGTGATGTCGATGTCGAAGAAGCTGGGCAGGTCCGCCACGGCGCAATTCACCTTGACGCGGCCCAGCAGCCGGCGCACCTGGCCACCCTGCTTGACGCCGATGGGGTTGCCGTTCAGGCGGACGGGCAGCTCGGTGGTCACCTTCTGGTCCGGCTGGACGACCATGAAGTCCACATGCACCACCTGCTCGTTGACCGGATGGCGCTGGATGTCGCGCACCAGGCAGGGCAGGACCTGGCCCTCGGCCTTGAGATCCACCAGGCGGGCGTTGCGGGTCAGGATCATCTCCAGATCGTGGGCCGGCACCGCCAGGTGGCGGGTCTCCTGGTTGTGGCCGTAGACAACGACCGGCACCAGTTTCTGGCGGCGCGTCTGGCGGGCGCCGCCTTTGCCCAGGCGCTCGCGGTTGAGGGCTTCAAGGGTTTCAGCACCCATGGATCGATCTCCCGAATTTGTTGATGTGCCAACTCAGCCGAACAAGGTCGCGATGGACCGTTCGTCATGGATCATGCGCACGGCCTCGGCGAATATGGGCGCCACGCTCAGCACGCGCAGCCGCTCGACCCCCATGTCCTCCCGGAAGGGGATGGTGTCCGTGACGATCAATTCCCGCATGGGCGCGGCGTTGAGGCGCTCCACGGCCTGCCCCGAGAGCAGGGCGTGCGTGCAGGCGCAAGTGACGCTGAGGGCGCCCAGGTCCATGGCCACCCGCACACTCTGGGTCATCGTGCCGGCGGTGTCCGCCATGTCGTCCACGATGATCACGTTGCGGTTCCGCACGTCGCCGATCAGGTTCATCACCTCCGCCACATTGGCGGCGGGGCGGCGCTTGTCGACAATGGCCAGGTCGGCGTCCAGGCGCTTGGCATAGGCCCGCGCCATCTTGACGGAGCCGATGTCGGGCGCCAGCACGGTGGGATTCTCCAGCTGCAGCGACTCCAGGTAGGGCAACAAGACCGCCCGCCCATAGAGGTGGTCGAAGGGGATGTTGAAGAAGCCCTGGATCTGCTCCGCATGCAGGTCCATGGTCAAGACCCGGTCCGCTCCGGCGCTGGTCAGCAGGTCCGCCACCAGCTTGGCGGCGATGGAGACGCGGGGCTGGTCCTTGCGGTCCTGCCGCGCGTAGCCGAAGTAGGGGATGACGCAGGTGATGCGGCGGGCGCTGGCCCGCTTGGCGGCGTCCAGCATCAGCAGCAGCTGCATCAGATTGTCGGCTGGCGCCAGGGTGGACTGCACCAGGAAGACGTCCGTGCCGCGGATGTTCTCCTGGTACTTGACGTAGAGTTCGCCATCGGCGAAGCGGCGCAGGTCCACGTCGCCCAGCGGGATGTGAAGTCCTTCGGCGATGCGGGCCGCCAGACGACGGCTGATCTCGCCGGCAAAAATGCGCAGATCCGTCACGCGGGGAATCCTCGTCTGCACGATCGAGCAGGCCGTCCCCTCGGGCGGCCATCGGGTGCTGCTGCGCGGCGGTTCAGCGTAAGGAGTCGCTCTCCTCCTCCGCCCGGCCCTCCGCCGGTGCTTGACCAGTCCTCAGCCGATCGTAGGCTGCCAGGACCTCGTCCTCGATCTCCTGCCGGAACTCGTTGGTGATGGGGTGGGCGATGTCGCGGTGGCTTCCATCCTCCAGGCGGCGGCTGGGCATGCAGACAAACAGGCCGCGCTGGCCCTCGATCACCTTCAAGCCCCGGATGACGAAGACGTCATCAAAGGTGATGTTGACGAAGGCCTTGAGCCGTTCCTCATTCCGGAGGTTCACATTGACTTCGGTGATTCTCATGGCGTCCCTTTCCGCCTTCCTCCCGGGCGAAGGCTGCACCCCGCGGCCGGGTCAGCTGGACGACCGGATGGCGGGAGCGGAGTTGCTGTGTCACACGCGAAGCCGACTGAGCGCTGTCAAAGAGGCCGTAGACGGCGGATCCGCTTCCGGACATGGCCGCATGGCGGGCCCCGGCATCCAGCAGTGTCTGCTTGAGCTCCCCCAGGACGGGATGCTCGGCGAACACGACCGGCTCGAAATCATTGCCGGGCCACGAAGCGGGATCTACCTGCCCGTTCACGAATCCGCTGAAGCCCTGGAAGCTAGCGTAGCGACCCTGCTTTGTCAACGAATCGGACAGGCGGGCATAGGCCCATGTCGTCGGAACATGGAGGCCCGGCCATACCAGAACCACGTCATCGGAGAAAAAGGGCGCGATGGGCGTGATGATCTCCCCGCGACCCGTGACGTGCGCCCAGTCAGGCTGCAGAAAGAAAGGAACATCGCTTCCCAGGGTCAAGGAAAGACTGGCCAGCACAAAATCCGGCAGGGCGGGCGGAAAAAGCCGCCCCAACAGCCGCAGACAGGCCGCGGCGTCACTGCTGCCGCCGCCCAGGCCGGCCCCGGCCGGGATCCTTTTCACCAGCTCCAGCTCCACCGGCCGGCTCCACCCGTCGTGGCCCGCCTCCCGCGCCGCCCCGCGCCAGACGGCAAGGGCCCGCCGCACCAGGTTGCCCTCGTTGGTGGGGAGGGAGGGATCCGAACAGGTGAAGAGATCCGCGCGCGCAGGCCGGCCGCGGAGCAGGTCGTGCCATTCCAGCGGCACGAAGACGGATTCCAACTCATGGAAGCCGTCGGGCCGGCGTCCGAGGATGCGCAGGCCAAGGTTCAACTTGGCGGGAGCCTCAGCGGTCAACCAGGGAGACTCGATGGGCATGACGCACTCTCAACTAAGCTGCTTGCCTCTTACGAGGATCTTTCACGAGGATCTTTCCAGAGATGTGTTAAATGGATTATCAAAAATCATTGAACTATGATTAATATCTACGTCTCATTAAATACTCTTTCAATGATCATCATACAATGGCTTTCTTCTTGCGCCGCTGCTTGGAGGAACGACGGGCACCCCGCTTCTGATCACCATAATAATAATACCTGTTGTAATAATGGTAGTAATAATAGTAACTACCATAAACTCGTTTCAAGTCATAATCATTCAACACCGCCCCCAGCACCCAGCATTCGCTGTGCTCCAGGCGTGACATGGCCTCGGTCAGTTCCCGGCGATGGCTGGCATTGCTGCGCACAACCAGGATGACGGTGTCCACCAGCCGCGTCAGGATGGTCGGATCGGTGACGGGGACGACGGGCGGCGTGTCGATGATGATGAAATCGTACTCGCGGCGGGCCCATGCCACCACATCCGCCATGGCCTGGCTGGCCAGCAGTTCGGCGGGATTGGGGGGAATGGGGCCGGCGCTGAGCACATAGAGGTTCTCGATGTCCGTGTCCGAGACGGTCGCCGCCGCGGTCTGGCTGCCCGAGAGCAGTCCGGAGAGGCCCACATTGCGCTCCAGGCCGAAATTCTTGTGGGCGGTGGGACGGCGCATGTCCGCGTCGATCACCAGGGTGCGCCGGCCAGTCTGGGCCAGGGTGACGGCCAGGTTGGCGCTGGTCAGGCTCTTGCCCTCCTGCGTGGTGCTGGAGGTGACAATCACGGCCGGCGCCAGGCCGCTGCCCGGCTGCGGTCCCCGCCGCTCCTGCTCCAGGCGCATGAGCAGGGCCGTGCGCAGGGCGCGGTAGGCTTCGCTGATGGGCGACTTGGGACTGAAGTGGGTGATCAGCTTGCGCTTGATCTTCCATACATCCTCTTCCCGCATGGCCTGCCCGCTCTTCACGCGCAAGGCCCGCTCCAGGCGGCGCACATTGATGGTGGGCACGGCCCCCAGCAGTTGCAGGCCGGACTTGCGCAGATCCTCCGGCGTGACGATGCGGGTGTCGAAAAGATGGTAGATGAAGGAGGCGCCCACCCCCAGCAGCAGCCCCAGCAGAAGTCCCAGCGCCAGGTTGAGCCGCTTGTTGGGGCGCACGGCCTGCGCCGGCACCTCCGCCGTGTCCAGCAGGCGCACATTGCCGATCATGCCCGCCGCCACCGCCTGGTTCTCCTGGTACTTCTCCATGAGCAGGCGGTAGAGCTTCTCGTTGATCTCCACGTCGCGGGTGAAGCGCACGTACTCGCGGCCGGCCTCCGGCAACTGGCGCAGGCGGGCCTCGAACTCGGCCACGACCCGCGACTGGGCCTCGCGGGCGGCGCGCAGGGCACGGCCCTCCACGTCCAGATCAATGATCCGCTCGAAGATCCGCTGCATGGTGCCCAGCGGATCGGCGCTGCGCATCTCGCTGGCGGACAGCTTGTTGGTCTCCTCCTTGAGGGAGGATTTGACCTTGCGCAGCTCATCCTCCAGCCGTTGGACGTAGCTCTCCCACCCCGGCTCGGCCTTGGCCCGCACGTTGGCGATCTGGGTCTGTTTGTCGGCGATCTCCTTGGACAGCCTCTCGATCGTGCCGGTGGAGAGGTTCTCCACATCATCGACCAGGCTGCTCTGGCCCTGGCTGTAATTCCGGCGCAGGTTCTCCAGGCTGACCTCGTTGGACTGCAGCTCGAGGTTGATGCGGCTGAGTTCAGTCTGGGCGTTGGCGCTCTGCTGGATGATGGTGGCCGTCTCCACGTCGAGGGCGGCCAGGCGGGAGCCCTCCTTGAAGGTCGTCAGCGTCATCTCCGCGCCTTGCAGGCGGAGGGTGACCTGGTCCAGCTGCTCCTTGAGGAAGCTGGCCAGTTCCGTGTACTCCGCCCGGCTGAACTCCTGGTTCTGGCGGTAGAAGCGCTCGGCCACCTGGTTGGCCAGGTAGGCGGCCTCGAAGCCCGAAGGCGCCTCGACGCTGATGGACAGCACGTTGGAGTTCTGCACCTGGCGGACAACCAGCCGGCTGAGCAGCCAGGAGACGGCCTCCTCCTCGGAAAAGCCCTTGGGCCGGTCGGGATGGCCCAGCACGGCCAGGCGGTCGGCGTAGGCGCCGTCGCGCACAGTGGTCACCACGTCCTTGGCCAGCCGCCGGCTCTCCAGGATGCGCAGTTGGTCCACCACGCTGTAGGAGGCGACGGAACCCTTCCCGTCCAGCGAGAGACCGGCCTCCCACGGGCTGTTGGTCACGACCATGGCCGTGGCCGTGGCGCGGAAGACGAAGGTCATTTGCGAATTGATGAGGAGGGCCAGGGCCAGCCCCGCCGCCATGGCCGCCAGGACGAACCAGCGCCCGGCGTAGATGACGCGGTAGATCTCGCCCGGATCCAGTTGGAAGGAGTCCTGCTCCATTTGGCCGTGGTCCGTCCGCTCGCGGGAGTTGGTCACGCCCTATCCTCCTTCCACTTCATCACGTCGCCGAAGCGCAGCCCCAGGAGGGGGAGCGCCACCAGGCCCATCAGGGTGAGCAGCAGCCAGGTGATTAGATGGTTGCCCAGCGCGTAACTCATGGCCTCCTCCGTGCCGGCGCCGATCAGCGACATGGCCAGGGCCGTGAAGTACTGCACCGTGCCGAAGGCGCCCGGCGCCGCCGGGATCATGTAGCCCAGGCTGACGAAGACCAGCAACAGCAAAAGGGAGGCCATTGGCGCCTGCTGGAGCAGGACCAGATCATCAGCCATGCCGTAGGCGTGGATCATGCATGCCAGCGATCCAAGATAGCACGCCAGCATGAAGGCCGTCTGGCCCAGTAGCAGCAGCGCCTCCCAGGGGGAGCGCAGGATCTCCAGGCCGGCGGCGAAGGAAACAGCCAGGCGGTGCAGGCGCGCGGCCGCCGGGGCGGGGAGGAGGCGGTCCAGCACGCGTTCGCCCATGTCCAGGAAGCCCTTGCGCCAGATCACGAGCGAGAGCAGGAGGGCGAGGCCCGCTCCCGCGGCCAGACCCAGCAGGGGAGCCAGAGCCCGGAAGCGGGCGAGCACGTCCAGGGCTTCGCCGTTGGCCGAGGCCTCGGCGGCCGCCACCAGGGAACCTTGCAGGAGCAGCATGGCCAGCAGCGCCGCCAGGGCGCCAATGACATCCAGCAGGCGCTCCAGGACGACGGTGGCCATCGCCCCGGGCAAGGGGATTGCGCTGCGCCCGGCCAGGGCCCCGGCCCGCAGCACCTCCCCCAGGCGCATGGGCAGCAGGTTGTTGGCCAGGTAGCCCAGATTGGTCAGGTGGAACATGCGCGTCAGGGGAACGCGGTCAAGTGGGCCGGCGATCACCCGCCAACGCCAGGCGCGCACCACCAGCGAGAGGAGCAGGCAGCCCGCCGCCCCGGCAAAGGGCAGGCCGCGCAGGTCGATGAGCAGGCGCCACACCTCCGGCCAATCCACCCGGCTGGTGAAAAAGGCCTCCCGCCAGGCCGCCTGGCCGGCCAGCCAGGCGGCCGGCGCGGGGTTGAAGGCGAAGAGGTAGAGGAAGAAGAGGGAGATGCCGAGGGACAGGGCGCTACCGCGTCGCATCGGGGTCCCCGCTGCGCAGGTCCACCACTTCCATGCCCCCGGGCAGCTTGAAGACCAGCTGCTCCCGGCGGGGGCCGCGGTCCGGCCAGGATTCGCGTCGCTGGACAAGGAAGCGCACGCGGGCGTCGGCGAAATCCGTGAAGGAGATCTCCCGCGGCCACCACTGGCCCTTCTCCCGCGTCATGATCAGGGTCACGTCGCGGAGGAACTCGGATCCGCTGCGCGGCTGCAGGCGGATGATGCGGCGCTCCGCCCCCTGGGAGCGGATGCCGGTGGGACGGAAGCGCTCCTCGACCAGAATGAGCATCTGATGGGGCAGCAGGACGTCCTCGCTCTGGCCCACCCGCTCCATCAGCACCTGGGAACCGCCGTCCTCCCAGCGCCAGAGGTCGCGGCCGTCGCTGAGCAGGTGCAGGCCCTCCATGTCCACGCGGAAGGCTCCGTCGGGACAGGCCAGCAGGCGTCCACCGCTGCGCAGCGTGTCGCCGCCCGCCCCGGGCAGCACCTGCTGCTCGAAGAAGATCTCCCACAGGCCACGGCCCTCGAACTGCCGGCGCGCCTGCCGCAGCAGATTCTCCGCCTCGCCGGCCCGGGCGGCCGGCGCCAGCAGCAGGATGATCAGGAGAAATGCTCTCATGTGCCGCGATGCTCCTCGATCCAGCTCAGGTCCACCAGGACCTGGCGCGCCTTGGAACCGTCGAAGGGCCCCACCACGCCGGCCAGCTCCAGTTCGTCGATGAGGCGGCTGGCCCGGCTGTGCCCGATGCGCAGCCGGCGTTGCAGGACGGAGACGGATCCCTGCTGGGAAAGGATGACCTGCTCGGCCGCCTCCCAGAACAGCTCGTCCCGCGCCGCCGGTTCCGCCACCTGTCCCCGCGCCCCTTCGCTTTCGACGGCGACGGGCAGGCGGAACTTGGGGAAATCCCGGCTCTGCTTGCGGATGTGATCGAGCAGGGCGCGGATCTCCTTGCCCGTGATCAGACTGTTGTGCATGCGGACGGGTTCGGGGCTGCCCGAGGCCAGGTAGAGCATGTCCCCCCGCCCCAGCAACTGATCGGCGCCCATGCAATCAATGATCGTCTTGCTGTCCACCTTCTGGCGGACGGCGAAGGCGATGCGGGCGGGAAAGTTGGCCTTGATCAGGCCGGTGAGGACGTCCACGCTGGGACGCTGGGTGGCCACCACCAGGTGGATGCCCACCGCCCGCGCCTTCTGGGCCAGCCGGGCGATGGAGATCTCGATCTCCTTGCCCGCCGTCATCATCAGATCGGCCAGTTCGTCGATGATGACCACCAGGTAGACCATCTTCTCCGGCAGCTGGTCCTGGCGGCCGGGCAGGGTCAGATCCCCCGCCTCGAGGCGGCGTCCCACCTCCCCCGCCGCCAGCGCCTCGTTGAACTCCTGGATGGAGCGGTAACCGGTCTGGCTCAGGTAGCGGTAGCGCCGGTCCATCTCCAACTCGAGGGAGGCTAGCACGCGCACGGCTTCCTGGGGATCGGTCACCACGTCGCCCTCCTGGCCGTCCATCCCTGCGATGAAGTGGTCGGCGATGCGGCGGTAGTCGGACAGCTCGATCATCTTGGGATCCACCATGACGAACTGCACCTCGGTGGGCAGGGCGCGCAGGAGGATGCTGCAGATGATGCCGTTCACGCAGACGCTCTTTCCCGAGCCGGTCTGCCCCGCCACCAGCACGTGGGGCATGGCGCGCAGGTCGGCCACCGCCGCCTCGCCGCTCGAGGTCTTCCCCAGCACGACGGTGAGCGGGCTGGCGGCGCGCGTGAACTTCTCCGTGTTGACGATGGACTTCATGAAGACCGTGTTGCGCACGCGGTTGGGCAGCTCGATGCCGACGGCGCCCTTGCCGGGCACGGGCGCGATGATGCGGATGCGCTCGGCCTTCAGCTTCATGGCCAGGTCATCGGCCAGGGCGACGATGCGGCTGACCTTGACGCCGGCCGCCGGCTCCAGGTCGTAGCGGGTGATGACCGGACCGGGGTGGACGTGGACGACCCGGGCTTCCACGTTGAAGTCGCGCAGACAGGCGATGAGCGCCTCCGAGTTGGCGCGCAGGTCCTCCTCCGTGACATGGTACTCGTCGGCGGGGGGGTCGGCCAGCAGGTCGACCGGGGGTGGCTTGTAGCGGAACTCGGCGCGGCGGTGGTCGGCCCGGAAACGCTGCTCCTCCTCCACCACCTCCTGGGTGATCTCGAACTCCCCGGCGGACGGCTCCTCCTCGGTCCGGCTTTCGTCCCTGGCCTTGATGGGAGAAAGGGGCGGCACGAAGTCGGGCGGGGCGGAACGGGGCGGCGGATCGTCCTGCTGGAGGCGGGTGGGGGCGGGCGGATCCTCCGCCGGCCGGGGCCTGGCCGATCGGCGCGCGGCGGCCTCGGCCCGGGCACGTCGTCGCTCGCGCCAGGCGGCCAGCAGACGGGGTCCCAGGCCGCCGGTGAGAGCCAGCGCCCTCTCCAGTGCGGGGGCGGGATTCCAGCGGAAGACGACGGCCAGCACGAGGAGATCGAAGGTGAGAAGGCTGATGAAGAGCCCCACGGCGCCCGTCCACTCCACCATCTGCCTGATGAGGGCATAAAGCCAGACTCCGCTCACCCAGCCGCCGCCGGCGTCCACGCTGTGCAGACCGCTCACCTGGGCCACCGCGCCGTGGCTGAGCGCCCCGGCCATGGCCAACAGGAAGAGGCGCAGGCCGCGCTTGAGGACTGGTCCCCAAACGCCGCCGCCGACCATGTTCCAGGCCACCAGCGCCAGGATGACAGGCAACGCCAGCGACCAGATGCGGCCCAGTCCGAAATCGATCAGCAGATGGGAGGTCCACCATCCGGCATGGGAGAGCAGGTGCTGGGCCGCCTCGCCGGCACCCAGGTCGCGCCGGGCGAACAGGAGGGAGACCAGCAGAAGCAGGCTTAGCCCCAACAGAGCCAGGCCGGCCAGGGTCCTCTTGCGCGGGGAGTTCTTGGCGCCGCGCGGCATCAGGTGCTTTCCCGCCGTTTCCGGCCCGTCCCGCCGCCGGTCGGTCCCGCCGGGGCGGTCGGATCGCGCAGGGTGATCTGCTCCCCGGCCTGGATGGGCAGGATGTCGAAGGCGTCGCGCCGGGCGCAGAGTTCCAGGTCGGCGGCGAAGCCGGCCTCGGCCAGGGCCCGCCCGTGGGCGGCCTCCGCCAGGCAGGCGGGCAGATCCCCGCCCCACTGCGCCGCCAGGACCAGTCCCACGCGGGCGGCGTCGCTAAGCTGCATGGGTTCCCCCCTGCGGAGATCCTGGATGCGCTGGACCAGCAGGCCGGCGCAGACGGCATCCTCCAGGCAAAAGCGGCCGTGATGGCCGGCGCAGACGATGGTGGCCCGCCCGCCGCCCCCCGCCAGCCATCGGGCGGCCCGCTCCAGATTGACGAAAGCGGCGACGGCCACGGCGCGCAGATGGCGCAGCCGCGCCAGGGCGGCCGTGCCGTTGCTGGTCAGCATGACCAGGTTGGCGCCGCGCAAACGGGGGTCGTCATACTCGCCCGGACTGTTGCCCAGATCGAAGCCGGCGATGCGGCGCGAGTCCCGCTCGCCGCCCAGCAGCAGGCTGGCGCGACCGAGGGTCTCGATCCGCTGGGTGGCCTCCCCCAGGTCGGCGACGGGGATGATCCGCTGGCAGCCCGCCGCCATGGCGTGGCAAATGGACGTGGTGGAGCGCAGGACATCGATCAACACGACGGCCCCGTCGCGCAGGTTGGTGCCCGACCCCACCGCGTCCTCCTCCCGCGGTGGCGTGAAATGCAGGTCCAGGATCACCGGCAAGGCACTTCCGGCTGCACGAAAGGGGTGGGCACCACCAGCGCCACGACGCGGCGAGCCCCCATCTCCACCTCGAACTCGAGGCCGATCCGGTCATGGGGCAGGTCCAGGTAGGCCATGCCGATCGCCTTTCCCAGAACCGGGCTGTGCCCGCCCGAGCTGACCGTCCCGATACGCTGACCGTCCAGCCAGCAGGCCTGGCCATGGCGGGCGATGCCGCGCCCCGTCACCTCGAAACCCATCAGGCGGCGGCGCAGACCCTCCGCCTTCTGCCGGCGGAGGACCTCCAGGCCCAGGAAGGGCCGGCCCTTCTTCAGCTTGGTGATCCAGCCCAGATCCGCCTCCAGCGTGCTGGTCGTGTCGTCGATGTCGTTGCCATACAAGGCATACTTCATCTCCAGGCGCAGGCTGTCGCGGGCCCCCAGGCCGATGGGGCCCATCCCGCGCTCCTGCAGGGCCGGAAAGAGGACGTCCCACAGGGCGGCGGCCTTGTCGTTCTCCACGTACAGCTCGAAGCCGCGCTCGCCCGTGTAGCCGGTGCGGGCGACGATGAGCGGAATGCCGCGCAGGCTGCCCGGGCGGAACCAGTAATAGGGCATCTCCGCCAGATCCTCGTCGGCCAGCTCGAGGACGAGCTGGTAGGCGGCGCGGCCCTGCAGGGCAAGCAGGCTGTAGTCGTCGGAGCGGTCGGTCAGGTGGACGTCCTCCCCCGCGTGGCCCTGCAACCAGGCCCAGTCCTTGTGCCGGTTGGACGCGTTGACGACCAGCATGAAGCGGGTATCGTCCATCCGGTGGACCAGCAGATCGTCCACGATGCCGCCCTCCGGCGTCATGAAGGCCGAGTACTGGACCTGGCCGTGGGCCAGGGCGGCCACGTTGTTGACGGTGACCAGGTCAAGGAAGGCCTCCGCCTGCGGCCCCTCGACGAAGAACTCGCCCATGTGCGAAACATCGAAGACGCCGCCCAGGCGGCGCACGAGGAGGTGCTCCTCGATCATGGATCCGTATTGGATGGGCATGCGGTAGCCGGCGAAATCGACCATTTTGGCGCCGCAGGCCAAGTGGCGGTCATTGAGAGCGGTGGGTCTGGCGCTCATGTATCGGCCTCATGAATAGAGTGGATCGCGTGCGGACAATGTAGCCAACCAGTGCGAGTCCGGCGGAAGGGAGCGCGGGGGCTGGCGCCGGCGCCATGCCATATTGCGGCCATGGCGAAGCGGCAGACAGGTCCATCAGGCAAGATCATCCGGGTCGCGGGCGCGGCCCTGGCGCTGCTTGCCCTGTTGCTGGCGCCGCAGGGAGGCACACCCGCCGCCACTCGTCTGGATGAATCCCTCCGCCAGCTGGACAGCCTGGCCGCCGCCCAGGAGCGCGAGCGGACGCGCCTGGGCGATCTGGCCCGCCGGGAGGAGGGCGGAGTCAAACGCCTTGACCAGCTTGAGGAACAGGAGCGGGCACGGTGGCGGCTCTGCCGTTCACTCGAAGGGGAGCTGGAGCTGCTGCGAAGCAGCGAGACGCTGCAGCTGGCGGAATTGGCCGCCGGGACCCGGCGCCTGGACAGCCTGGATGTGGAGCGCGTCCGGCTGGAAACGGAGACGGCCCGCCTGCGGAGCGAGACGGCCGCCCTCGCCCGTCGCCTGTTTCCATTGCGTCGGCTGGACGTGGTGGGGCTCTGGCTGCAGTCCCGCAACCGGGAGGAGGCCACCCGCAGCATGCGTCGTCTGCCCTGGCTGGCCCGGGGCCTGCAGGAGAGCCTGGCGCGACTGTCCGCGACCCGCAGCGCGGTGGCCGGACTGGTCGACCGCGAGGGAGCGGAGCGGGAACGGCGCCAGGGACTGCTGGCCCAGCTGGAGCGCGACCAGCGCCGCGCCGGGAGAGCCCGGACGGAGGCCGACCGCGAACTGGCCCGCCTTGCCGGGGAGCGCGAGGAGCAGGATCGCCTGCTGCGCAGCCTGCGCGAGGACCGCGAGTTGGCGGCCCGCCAGGCTGATCGACTGCGCCACGCGGGCGAGGAGGTGGCCCGCCAGCTGGCGGACCTGCAGCGCCGCTGGGACGAGCGGGCCAGCCGGCGCGAGCAGGAGGAGCGGCGCCAGACCACCATCAGCGGACGCTTGGCTGGATCCGTCCTTGAGGTGGAACCGGTGGTGGTGCCCGAGCGGCCCCCTTCAGCCCTGCCGCGTCTCGATCGGGCGCCCACGGGAGGCCTCGCCGCCCGCCGCGGCCGCCTGCCATTACCGGTCAAGGGCTGGGTGGCGCGCCCCTTCGGCGAGCGCCAGGATCCGCTCCTTGGCACCGTCCTGGACAATCCGGGGGTGGACTTCGCCTGCGCGCCGGGCAGTCCGGTGCAGGCCGTGCATGCCGGCCGGGTGGAGAAGCTGACCTGGGTGGCCGGCTTCGGCGAGACCGTCCTCCTCGCCCATGGCGAGGATTGCTGGACGGTCTACGCCAAACTGGGGGAAGTGGCCGTGCGCGAGGGCCAGACCGTGGCGGCCGGGGAGATCCTGGGCCGGGCCGGTCGTTTCGAGGCGCCCGGGCAGGGTTCCCTTCACTTCGAGCTGTGGCAGGATCGCCAAGCGCGCGATCCCCGCCAATGGCTGGCCCCCTGAGCGGAGCCGGCCTCCCCGGACCATTCGCTACCTTTCCGCCTTCGATTCCGGGCATGGGGATGGAAATGCCAGACTACGACAGCCTGGTCGGCCAGGAGCTGCCGGCCCGCATCCTGCGGCGCGCCGTCCGGCGCGGGCAAGTGGCCCATGCCCTGCTCATCCATGGCGAGCGCGGGCTTGGGATGGAGCTGGCCGCCTGGGTCCTGGCCCGGGTCCTGCTCTGCCGCGCGGGGGGGGAGGATCCCTGCGAGGCCTGCCCCGCCTGTGCCAAGACGCGGGAGATGGACCACCCCGACCTGGAGTTCGTGCTGCCCATGCCCTCGCTCAGCGCCGGCGCGGCGGCCGCCGGCGAGGGCGGCGATTCCGGAGGCGGCGCGGCAGAGGCGGTGGACGCCGTGGTGCGGGAGACCGCCGACCGCCAGGTCGAGGCGCTGCGCGATTGGCGCGAGCGGCCCTTCCTGCCGCCACGGGTGGACAAGGCCCGCCAGATCCAGGTGGCCCAGGTGCGGCTCCTCAAGAAGTGGGCCGGCATGCGGAGCTTTGAGGGTGGACGGCGGGTCGCCATCATCATCGAGGCCGAGCGGCTGGGCGTCCAGGCGCAGAACGCGCTGCTGAAGCTGCTGGAGGAACCGCCCGACGACCTGGTCATCATTCTTTGCAGCCGGCAGCCGGAGGCCCTCCTGCCCACCATCCTCAGCCGCTGCCAAAGCCTGGCCCTGCGCCCCGTGCCCAGCGAGCAGCTGGCCTCCTGGGTCTCGGCGCAGGGTTTGGACCGCCAGGCCGGCATGGCCGCCCGCGAGCTGGCCCAGCTGGCCGGCGGCAACCCCGGCCAAGCCCTGCAACTGGCCGAAGAGGCGGCGGGCCGGGCAGCGGATCCCGTCTGGCGGCCGGAGGGCTTCATCCGTGATCTCCTGGCCCGGGACAGCGACGCCCTCTACCATCGCATCATGGCCATGGACGAGTCGCGCGACCGCGAGCGGATCAAGGCCCTGGTCGAGGACCTGCAGATCTGGCTGCTGGACGCCGAACTGGTCCGCCTGCTGGGCAAGGAGGCGGGGGACCGGGTGGTCCAGGCCCGCCAGCTCGAGAACCTGGAGCTCTTCTCGGCCCGCTGGCGCTTCCCCCGCCTGGACCAGGTCCTGGAGACGCTGGCCGAGGCGGCGCGGCGCCTGGACCGCAACGTCAACATCTTCGTTCTGCTCGTCACGCTGGCGCAGTCCATGCGCCGGGCGGCGGAACCGATTCCACGAAAGCAACCGGCATGAACTATTTCGAGATCCAGTTCAAGGGCAACCGCCGCGCCTCCTTCACCAACCCCATGGGCTTCCCGGTCAAGCTGGGCGACCATGTCATCGTCAACGCCGAGAAGGGGGAGGATCTGGGCCGCGTGGTCCAGATCAGCGGGGAGGACCGCATCTCCCAGGAGGGCGAGCGGGACGAGGTGCGCACCATCGTGCGCAAGGCCAATCCCCACGACTTCCAACGCAAGCGGCGCAACCTGCAGCGGGAGAACCGCGCCGAGGAGGTCTGCCGCCGCTTCGTGCTGGAACACCGCCTGCCCATGAAGGTGATCAACGTCGAGTTCCAGCTGGACGGCAAGAAGGTGACCTTCTTCTTCACGGCGGAGGGACGGGTCGACTTCCGCACCCTGGTGCGGGACCTGGCCGGGGAGTTGCGCACGCGCATCGAGCTGCGCCAGATCGGCGCCCGCGACGAGGCGCGCAAGTTCGGCGGCTTCGGTCCCTGCGGCCAGCGCCAGTGCTGCAGCGGTTGGCTCTCCCGCTTTGATCCTGTCACCACCTCCATGGCCAAGGAGCAGAACCTGCCCCTCAACCCGGTCAAGCTCTCCGGCAACTGCGGGCGGCTCAAGTGCTGCCTGCGTTACGAGCTGGACTTCTACCGGGCCGAGCTGAAGCGCTACCCGCCGCTGGAGCGGGCGGTGGAGACCCTGCGCGGCGCCGCCTTCATCGAGAAGATCGACATCTTCAACGAGGAGGTGCTCATCCGCTACGTGAGCGGGGACCTGGAATCCGTCACGCGGCAGGAGCTGGAGCGCCTGATGAGCTTCGATCCGGCCGAGAACCACTGCGAGGGCGCCTGTGGCCGTGAGGGCCTGGGGCCGGACCACGAGCGTCCCGCCGTGCCCGGTGTCCTCGTCGCCAGCGCCCATCCTCCGGCGGAATCGCCCGGGACCGCGCCCGATGGGCCGGAGGCTGATGCCATCGCCGACGGACCGGAGGAAGAGGATGGGTTGGTGGACGCGTCCTCCGCGGCGCCCTCGGACGAGACCGGGTCGAATGCGGCCGGGGCGGAGGGCCAGCGCCGTCGGCGCGGGCGGCGCGGCGGGCGGCGCAATCGGAGGCCCGGGGAGGGCGGAAGTCCGGCATCACAGGGGTGATGGTCCGCCGGATCGGGTGGATCGCCCCACCCGCCATCGGGATCACTATCGCTATCGGTATCGGTATCGATATCGATATCGATGCCGCTGGTCTGTCCGCGCGGGCGGCGCGGCGGGCGGCGCAACCGGAGGCCCGGGGAGGGCGGAAGTCCGGCATCACAGGGGTATGGTCCGCCGGATCGGGTGGATCGCCCAACCCGCCATCGGGATAGCTATCGGGATCGGGATCGGAGGCCCACCGCGGGAGGGGTTGCGGGAGCCTGATGGGGGGTTTCGATAGCGATACCGATACCGATAGCGATACCGATACCGATAGCGATACCGATAGCGATAGCGATAGCGATAGCGATAGGAAAAGCGAAGATGAGGATCTGATGAAGCCGTTCTACATCACCACTCCCATCTACTACGTCAACTCGGACCTGCATCTGGGGCATGCCTATACCACCGTGCTGGCCGACGTGTTCACCCGCTACCACCGGCTGCTGGGGCGGGAGGCCTTTTTCCTGACGGGCGACGACGAGCATGGCCAGAAGGTGCTCGAGGCCGCCCAGCGGGAGGGGATCGGCCCCCAGGAACTGTGCGACCGCATGTCCCTCCGCTTCCGCGACTTGTGGCGGCGCCTCGAGATCCGCTTCGACCACTACATCCGCACCACCGACCCCGGGCATGTGGCGCTGGTGCAGACCCTCCTCCAGCGCCTGCACGACCGGGGGCACCTCTACGCCGCCGATTACGAGGGGCAGTACTGCGTTCCCTGCGAGCGCTACTTCACCGAAAAGGACCTGGCGGCGGGCAATTGTCCCGAATGCGGGCGGCCCGTCCAGCTGCTCACGGAGCGGAACTGGTACTTCCGCATGTCGGCCTTCCAGGACTGGCTGGTGGGCCACATCGAGGCCAACCCGGACTTCATCCTGCCCCACAGCCGCCGCAACGAGGTGCTGGGCTTCCTGCGGCAGCCCCTGCGCGACCTCTGCATCAGCCGCAACAAGGAGCGCATGAGCTGGGGCATCGAGCTGCCCTTCGATCGCGACTTCGTCTGCTACGTGTGGGTGGACGCCCTGATCAACTACTTGACGGGGGCGGGCCTGGGCCATGACCCGGAGCGCTTCGCCCGCCTCTGGCCGGCCAGCGTCCATCTCATCGGCAAGGACATCCTCACCACGCACTGCGTCTACTGGCCCACCCTGCTCAAGGCCCTGGACATCGAGCCGCCGCGCAGCTTCCTCATCCACGGCTGGTGGCTGATCGGCGAGCAGAAGATGTCCAAGAGCGTCGGCAACGTGGTCAAGCCCCTGGATCTCATCGAGCGGGTGGGAGTGGATGCCTTCCGCTTCTTCCTCATCCGCGAAATGGTGCCCTGGAACGACTCCTCCTTCGGCCCGGACCTGCTGGTCAAGCGGATCAACACGGACCTGGCCAACGACCTGGGCAACCTGCTCAGCCGCGTGACCAACCTGGCCGGACGGCATTTCGCGGGAAGTCTGCCGCCGGCGCGGGGCAAGACCGGCGACGGCCAGCTCAGGCACGCGGCCGAGGCGCTGCTCTCGGCCCTTCCGCCGAAGCTCGACGGGCTGGACCTGCACGGCATCGTCGACCAGGTCTTCGGCCTGCTGCGCCTGGGCAACCAGTTGATGGAACAGACGGCGCCCTGGAAGCTGGTGAAGACCGATCCCGCCGCCGCGGGGGCCGTCCTGGCCGATGTGGCGGAGACCCTGCGCCTGGCCGCCTGCCTGCTTGCGCCGGTCATGCCCGGCTTGAGCCCGGCCCTGCTGCGACGCCTGGGGGTGACAGAACAGGCCGGTCCGGACCAGCTGGCCTGGCGCGAGGAGGGCGTCGGCCTGATCGTGCATGGCGAGCCGCTGGTGCCGCGCATCGACGAGGAGGCCTTTCTCGCCAACCTGGCGAGACCTGCCCCGGCCCCATCCGCGGACCCGGTCCCGCCCGCACCCGCGGCGGCGCCGGCCGGGACGACTCCAGGCGGGGACGCCCTCATCTCCTTCGCCGAGTTCGGGCGCGCCCGGCTGGTGGCGGCGCGCATCCTGACGGCCCAGCGCGTCCCCGGCGCCGACCGCCTGCTCACGCTGGAGATCGATTGCGGGGAGGCGAGCCCCCGCACCATCGTGGCGGGCATCGCGGCCGACCATGCCCCCGGGACGCTGCTTGGGCGCATGATCTGCGTGGTGGCCAACCTGGAACCGGCCCGCATCCGCGGCGTGGCCAGCCAGGGCATGCTGCTGGCGGCCAAGGGTCCCACCGGGCTCTGCCTGCTGGATCCTGGCCCCGTGCCGCCGGGGACGCCCATCGGTTGATCCCGCCCGACCCGGCCCCATGGCCGGCAGCTTGCGGCACGGACCCGTGCCGCCGGGGACGCCCATCGGTTGATCCCGCCCGACCCGGCCACTTCTCCATGCTACTGGCCCTAAGACCCTTCCCGCTGCCGCCCGGCCCCATTTCCCCCTCCCGGATGCCGATAAAGCGGTGGATGACCGCCCTTCACCTTGAAGCCGGGAGCGCGCCGCCATGAGGACCGAAATGATCAGCCCCCTCCTCCAGCAGCTTCTCCAGCGCAGCCGAGACGGCTGCCTCCTCCTCGAACAGCGCATCGTGCTGGCCAACCAGGCCTTTCTCGACCTCTGCGGTTGCAGCCTGGCAGACCTGGCGGGCCGGGAAGCGCACAGCGTGGTGGACGCCTTGCCCGCTCCGGGGGAGCGGCGGAAGCTGGCCCTGCGCACGCCCGACAGCACCCTGCCGGTGGAGGGCGAATGCCTGACCGAGGACTCCCTGCTTCTTCTGATCGTCCAGGATCCGGCCCGGCCGGACAGCGCCCAGCTGGCTGAACGGCTGCAGGCCATCCTCGACATCTCCCGGCGCATGGCTGGCGCCGTGGACATGAACGAGCTGATGCAGCAGATCACGCGGGCCTGCCACCATCTGGTGGAGGCCAACAACACGACGATCTACGGCCTCCACCCGGAGGGCGACCGCCTGGTTCCCCTCTACACGGACGACCCCCACTACGCCGATCTGACAATGAACTTCGAGATCCCCGTCGGCACCGGCCTCACCGGTCACGTGGTGCAGACGGGCCGGGCCGCCATCGTCAACGATCCGGCCACCAGCGGGATCGTGGTGCAGGTCCCCGGCACGCCCGACGAGATCGACGAGGTGCTCATGAGCGTGCCGCTCATGACCGGCGAGCGGGCGCTGGGGGCGGTGACGATCACGCGGCCCATCACGCGGCCCTTCAGCACCGGCGACCTCGAGATCATCAGCATCCTGGCTGGTCAGGCCTCCGCCCTGCTGGCCCAGGCGGAGCTGGTCCGCCTCATCGCCGAATCCGAGCGTCAGTTCCGCTCCCTGGTCGAGAACGCCGACATCGGCCTCTTCCGCATGACCGCCGAAGGCGCCCTCATCGGGGTCAACCCCTACATCTGCCGCGTGCTGGGCCTGGCCAGCGGGGTCGATGTCTCGCCGCGCCGGGTTTGGGGCAGCGAGCGCGAACACCTGGCCTTCCTCGAGCGGCTGAACTCCGAGGGATCGGTCACCGACGCCCCCGTCACCACCATGCGCTCCGACGGCCGCCTGGTGGAGCTGCTCATCTCGGCTCGGCGCGTGCCCGGCCAGAGGGAGATCGAAGGCAGCCTGCGGGACGACACGGAGCGTCGCCGGCTGGCGCTGGAGAGCGTGGCCCGCCTGGGCTTCCTGGACAATTTGCTGGCGCAGCTGCAATTGGGGATGGTCATCCTGGACCCGGGCGGACAGGTGCGCCAGCACAATCCCGCCTTCGCCCGCCTGACCGGCGGCGATGACCGGACCGGGGAGGAGCACGCCTTCTTGCGCCTGCGCCGCCAGATGCCCGAGGTGGAGGCCCTGTGGCAACGGGCCCTGCGCCGCGAGGCGGCCCGCGTCGAGGAACTGGCGATGCCCCCCGACTGCTGTGGCGACGGCGGCCTGCGTCACATCTCGGTGGCCACGGTGCCGGTCAGCAACCAGTCGGGCGTGCTGACGGACGTGGTCTTCCTCTTGGAGGATGTGAGCGAGCGCCGCGCCCTGCGCACCCAGCTCATCCAGAGCCAGAAGATGGACTCGGTGGGCAGCCTGGCCGGCGGCCTCGCCCATGGCTTCAACAACATCCTGGCCGGCATCCTGGGCAACACGGGCCACCTGCGGCGGCTGACCGGGGAGATGGCCGGCGCCTGCGGTCCCCTCGACACGATCGAGCGGGCGGTGGGCAGCGCCGCCCAGTTGACCCGCCAGCTGCTTGGTTTCGCCCGCCTGGGCGAGGAGTCGATGGAGGCCCAGGACATCAACACCACGCTGGGCCACTGCCTGGACCTCTTCCGGCGCGGGCTGAAACCGGATGTCCGGCTGGAGGAGGAGCTGGGCTCCGGCCTGTCCAGCGTCAAGGCGGACACGGTCCAGGTGGAGCAGGCCGTGCTCAACCTGCTGCTCAATGCGGCCGATGCCATCGGGGAACAGGGCACCATCACTCTGCGCAGCCGGTTGCGGGCGGCGGAGGCGGGCTCCACCGACAGGGCCGCCTGGGTGGAGGTGGAGGTGCAGGACACCGGTTGCGGCATCCCGGAGGTGCTGCTGCCCAAAATCTTCGACCCCTTCTTCACGACCAAGGAGAAGGGGCAGGGCAGCGGCCTGGGCCTGGCCATGGTCTTCACCATCATGGAGCGCCATGGGGGTCGGGCCGAGATCCAGTCCCGCGTCGGCTACGGCACGCGCGTGCGCCTGCTCTTCCCGGTGGCGGCCGTCCGCGAGTCCTCCTCGGCCGCCGCGCCCCAGGACACGACCCAGGTTTGGATCGCCGACGACGACACGGTGATGCGGGACATGCTGCGCCGCATCCTGGAGAGCCAGCACTATCAGGTGCGCGCCTTCGACGGTGGCCCGGCCATGCTGGAGGCACTGCGCGAGGAGCCGGGGGCGCCCGACCTCTTCGTGCTGGACGTTCTCATGCCGGGGATGAACGGGTTGGAACTCTGCCACGAACTGGCCGGCCTGCGCCCCGATCTGCGCGTCATCCTCTGCTCGGGCTACACCCAGTGTCAGCGGGGCGAGCTGCTGGAGCTGCCCGGCGTGCGGGGCTTCATCGCCAAGCCCTTCACCATCTCGTCGATGGGATCCCTCGTCCGCCAGGCGCTCAACTAAGGACGCGGGCGAGGGCCTCCTCCAGCCTTGACACGCCGATGATCTCGAGATCGTCCCGGATCTCGCGCGGGATCTCCTCCAGGTCCTTCAGGTTGTCGCGGGGCGCCAGGATGGTGCGGATGCCCGCCCGGTGGGCAGCCATCACTTTCTCGCGCAGGCCGCCCACGGCCAGCACGCGTCCGCGCAGGCTGAGCTCCCCGGTCATCGCCACGTCGTGCCGCAGCGGCCGTCCGGCCAGCAGCGAGACGAGGCAGGCGGCGATGGCCACCCCCGCCGAGGGGCCGTCCTTGGGCGTGGCGCCTTCCGGGAAGTGCAGGTGCAAATCCAGGCCGCGGTGGAAATCCGCGGGGACGCCCAGCTGGACGGCGTGGCTGCGGATGTAGCTGAGGGCGATCTCCCCGGATTCGCGCATCACCTCGCCCAGGCTGCCGGTCAGGCGCAGGGAGCCGGAACCCGGCATCGCCCCCGCCTCGATGAACATGAGGGCGCCGCCGTAGGGCGTCCAGGCCATGCCGGTGGCCACTCCCACCTCGGGCGACCGGTTGGCCGTCTCGGGCTGGACACGGCGGTTGCCCAGCAGCGACCGGATCAGAGACCGCCCCGCCTTCAGGGCCGGCGTCTCGCCCTCCGCCACCCGGCGCGCCACTTTGCGCGCCACGGAACCGATCCGTTGCTCCAATTGTCGGACGCCGGCCTCGCGCGTGTACTCCTCGATGATGGTGCGCAGGCCCTCCGCCTGGAAGGAGAGCTGGCCGCGCGACAGGCCGCAAGCCTCCAGCTGGCGGGGCACCAGGAAGCGGCGGGCGATCTCGAGCTTCTCGGTGGGCAGGTAGCCGGGCAGTTGGATGACCTCCATGCGGTCCCGCAGCGGGGCGGGGATCCGCTCCAGCTGGTTGGCGGTGGCGATGAACATCACCTGGCCCAGGTCGACTGACACTTCCAGGTAGTGGTCGGCGAAGGTGTGGTTCTGGGCGGGATCCAGCACCTCCAGCAGCGCGGCGGCGGGGTCGCCCTTCACGTCCGCCCCCAGCTTGTCGATCTCGTCCAGCATGAAGACCGGGTTGAGGCGCCCCGTCTCGCGCAGTTTCTGCACGATGCGGCCGGGCATGGCGCCCACGTAGGTGCGCCGGTGGCCGCGGATCTCGCTTTCATCGTGGACGCCGCCCAGGGCCAGGCGGACGAAGCGCCGGCCCAGGGCCTCGGCGATGGATTTGCCCAGACTGGTCTTGCCCACGCCGGGCGGTCCCGTGAAGCAGAGAATGGGGCTCTTGCGGCCGTCGCCCGTCAGCTTGCGCACGGCGATGAACTCGAGGATGCGCTCCTTGACCTCCTCCAGGCCGAAGTGGTCGCGGTCCAGGATGCGCCGGGCGCGCCCCACGTCGAGGCGGTCCCGGTCATGGACGGTCCAGGGGAACTGCACCAGCCAGTCGACATAACTGCGCGCCACGCTGTACTCGCCCGAGGACTGGTTCATGCGCTGCAGGCGCCGCAACTCGCGCTGGCCGGCCTCGCGCACCGTCTCGGGGACGCCCGGCTGCTCGAAGCGCCGCCGCAGCTCCTCCAGCTCGGCCTGGGCGTCGTCATCCTCGCCCAGCTCGTGCCGGATGACCTTGATCTGCTCGCGGAGGTAGTACTCCTTCTGGTTGCGGTCCATGGCGCCGGCCAGATCCTCCTGGATCTTGCGCGTCAGCTCGGCCACCTCCACCTCGCGGCGCAACAGCTTGAGGGCCGCCCGCGCCCGTTCCGTGACGGACAGCTCGCCCAGCACCAGCTGGCGGTCCTCCACGCTGAAGCTCAGGTTGGCGCTGATCAGGTCGGCCAGATGGCCCAGCTCCTGCACCTGGCGCAGGTTCTGGCGCAGGTCATCGTTCACCCAGCTGTTGTGCTGGCAGTACTCGTCGAAGGACTTCATCAGCGCCTTGCGGTAGCTCTCCGACCGCACACTGACGCGCATGTCGTCCGCGTGCCGCTCCACATGCACCTGCAGATGGGGCGTGCGGCCCGCCATCCCGACGAAGCGCAGGCGCTCCACGCCGCGCAGGAGCAGGCCCATGGAGCCGTCGGGCACACTGAACATCTTGACGATCTGCACGGCCGTGCCCACGGCGGCGAGGCGTCCGTTCTCCTCGCTCTCCTGCTTGAGGAAGACGGCGAGCAAGCGCTCGCCCCGCAGCACGGCCTGGATGGAGCGGATCAGCCGTGGATCGCTCACCACATAGGGCAGGATGACGCCGGGAAAGACCACCACGTCGGTGACGGGCAGCAGGTTGAGCACGCCGGGCACGGCGGCGGGCAGCACCAGGTCGAGATCGTCGTCCAGATCGGTTCTCATCAGTTTGTCTCCTCCCCGTTGCCGGAGGCGGGTCCGCCGCCCCGGGGGATGCGCACCACCAGGAAGCCGTCGCGATAGGCGGCCGACACCTGCT
Organism: bacterium; assembly: GCA_030685015.1. Classification (NCBI taxonomy): domain Bacteria; species bacterium. The sequence goes on along the minus strand of JAUXWS010000046.1, from coordinate 29,652 downwards.
CCAGCCTGAGACCGAGGGGGAGGGCGACGCGGCGCTCGAACTCGCCGGTGGCGATCTCCAGGGCCAGGACCTCCTCCCGCTCCAGTTCCACGGGTTCCCGCCGGCATCCCTGCACCACCAGCTCGTCCTCGCCGGTGGCCAGGCGGATGTCCTCCCGCCGGATGCCGGCCAGCTCCATCACCACCACCACTTCGCCCGGTCCCACCAGCACGTCGGCGGGAGGCCGGAAAGCCCCCGTGGCCGGCAGCTCCGGCCGGTCGCCCAGCAATTGAAGGAAGCGGCGCTCCAGGTCGGGATCCACGCCGCGGATCTGGTCCAGTTGACGCCGGTCGAAAACGTGCATGGGGCCTCCGGAGACGTTTGGCGCGGACCGGCACGCCGGCCCGCCCTCTCATGATCGGCTGGACGGCCGGTCAACTTCATCGGGGCGAAGGGCTGGCGCCTTGTTTCAGGAAGGGGTTGTCCCGCATGACCGGCAGCGGCCCGGCCTGCAGCCGCTCGAGCAGGAGCGCCTGCCACTGGCCACTCCGCCGGCGGTCGGCCAGGCGGAACTGGGCATCCTCCCCGGCGGGGAGGCCGAAGTGGCGCAGCAGGCCGGGCAGGATGCGGCGGCCCTCCTGCCAGTCCAGGTCGGAGGCCAGGGCGGTCAGCAGCTCCGTCAGATGCGCGGCTTGCTCCGCGGGCTCTGGCGCGGGCCGGCCCTGGCAAAGCGCGAAGATCCAGGGGGCGGAGAGGGCGGCGCGCCCGATGAGGACGGCTTCCAGGGCGGGATGGCGCTCCAGGGCAGCCCGGGCCGCCGGGGCGTCGCACAGGTCGCCCACCGCCCAGAGGCGCGGCCCGGTTCGCGGCAGACGATCGACCAGGCTCCAGTCCGGTGGCTCATGGTAGGCCCCGGCCAGGCTGCGGGGATGCAGGCAATACCAGTCCAGGCCCCGCTCGGCGGCCAGACCATGCAGGATGAGGAAGTCCTCGTCGCCCGGCCGGCGGCCGCTGCGGCATTTGACGCCGGCGGGCAGCCCCGCCGTCGCCAGCGCGTCCAGCAGGGAGCGCACCGTGTCCCAGTGCCCCAGCAGGGCGCTGCCGCAGCCCCGTTCCACCACCGGTCCGGCCGGACACCCCAGGTTCAGCTCCACGCCCTGGAAGCCCAGCTCACCCGCCCGCCGGACGGCGCGGCCCAGGATGCCGGCCTCGGCGGCGAAGAGCTGCAGGATCTGGGGTCCCGCGTCCTCCCCGCGATGGGCGCGCCGCAGGCTGCCCGCCGATCCGCCGGCCAAGCCGGCGGCGTCCACCAGGCCGGTGGAGGCGGCGCCGGCCCCCAGCCGCAGGCAGAGCGCGCGGACGCCGGCCGTGCTGAGGCCGGCCATGGGTGCCAGGAGAAAAGGTGAGGCGAGGACAAGCGGCATGGGGGAAGGTAGGGCCTGCCGCCTGTTCTCGACAGGGCACGGCGGAGGCAGGGCTTGGCAGGGGGCCTGGTATCTGTCTACGCCACGCCCTACTGGACCGTGCGGCAGACGCGGAAGCCCGCATTGTCATAGCCGTGGGTTGGCGAGGATTGGGCGCGCCACGAGCCGCGCATGTGGGCGTTGCTGAAGCTGTACCAGTGGCCATTGCGCAGCGCGCGGTAGTCCGTGCGGGATGGGCCCATGGGATCCGTCACCGGGGCTTCCGAACTGAGGAGTTCCACGTAATCGTTGCACCACTCCATCACATTGCCGCCCAGATCCTGGAAGCCCAGCAGCCTGTCGGGCTTGGGCCTTGGATGGGATTCGCGCCCAAATCGAGGCCGGTTTTTCGGAATTTTCGCAGGGCATACTGGTGGTCTGTTCAAGAAAATTGCGGAAGATCCGGGCCGATTGGGGCGATGAAGACCGCCAAGTGGCCAAGTCCGACGGGCTGCTAGCGCGCTGGTGCCCAGCGGATGCGATCCCACCGCCTCGGTCCATCCGACGCAGTAGCCGAGGTGGCGGTAGTTGACCCGCTCGCAGCTCGGCGTCTCGTTGCCCCAGGGGTAAATGCGCTGATCGCCAAAGCTCGCTGCCCGCTCCCATTCCGCCTCGGTGGGCAGGCGCCAGCCCTGGGCCGTGTAGGGATTGTGCACGGTGGGGTCGTGGTAGAACTCGTTGTTGTAGTGGGTGGGCAGCCCGCTGCGCAGGCTGAGCCAGTCGCATTAGGCGGCGGCGCCCATCCAGGTGACATACTTGACGGGGTGCTGGGCGGGATCGTAACCGTCGGGATAGGCGAAGCCGGGGCCTCGGATGTTGGTGTTGAGGGTGCCGGCGTGCAGGATGAAGTGGCCGGCCTCCGCGTCGTAGATGATCACCAGATCGTCATGGGTGGCGGCGCGCGCCACCGGCAGCAGCGGCATGCTGCCCAGCAGCACCCAGTCCATGTCTGTGGAAATGTCGTAGCCGATGGCCAGCCCGCCCTGTCCCCAGGCCCAGTTCAGCGCATCAAGGAATTCGGCGTTGGTGGTTTCCGTGCGGGCCAGCCAATAGTCGTGCGTCAGGGTCGCCTGGTGGAAGAGATTGCCATAGGCCCCGCTGCCCATCACAAAGGTGCCGGCCGGGACCTGCACCATCTCCGGCAGGGCTGATTCCGCCCTCTCCGTGAAGAGGCCCACCGGGCCTGGCCAGACCAGATCGACGCCGCAGCTGTCCACCAGGGCCACCTGCGCGGCTGCGTCCAGCCAATCCGCGCGACCCAGCACTCGATAAGAGGTGGCTCCGGGCACAGGATCCCAATTCAACTGGACGTGAAGGCTGTCGCCGACGCCGACGACCCGGACCTCCACCAGCGGCGCCTCCAGGGCTGCGACGCCGCGCAGACCCAGAACCGTCAGGCCAGCCATCATTCGGCAGGAAAGCATGGGATCCTCCAGTAACGACAGGCTATGGGCAAGACGACCGCGGCTGGGGCTCGGGCTATGGTGGAAGGACGCACGACCGTCTTGGATGAGTCGCGGCGGGATGCCTGATCATTCCAAGCAAAGGATGGACCAAGGGGCCGGGCAGGGGCGCAGCTTCGCCAGGCGAAGCCTTGGCGGCTTTCGTTGTCTTGGCTAAGATTCGGGCATGGACGAGAGGCGTGGTTTCACATTGTGCAGAATCGGGCAAGGCTGTTGGATGTTGAACACGTTCAGCGAAGGACCGACAGACCGCTATCGGCCGATCTCCAGCATCAGGCCCCGCACATGCTCCAGCGCGGCGTGCAGCTCCGTGCTGATCTCGGCCACGGTGTCCCCCCGGTTGGCGACCTGGCTGCGGCGGCACGCCTCGAGCACGGCCCAGGCCGGGTCCAGCTCGAGCTGCCAATGGTTGTCCTCGCCCAGGCAGCCCATCGCCCCGTCCTTGACCAGGTGGTTGGCCAGGCGCACACAGGCGACCAAGGGGGCGTGTGTCTCGTCGGGCTGGAAGCGGTGGTGGTGGAGGATGGCGGCGTGCAGGCTGTCCGGCAGCTCCCAGCGGGAGGCAAGCAGGGCGCCCACTTCGGCGTGGTCCAATCCCAGCAGCCGGTTCTCCGCCTCGAACTGCGGCAGGCCGCGCCGGTGGGACAGATCCAGGCAATCCCTGAACTCCGCGTGGAAATGCTGGTCGAGCACGACCTTGCCCACATCGTGCAGCAGGCCCGCCGTGAAGTCGACTCCATTGAAGCGCAGCTGGAAGCGGGCGGCGATGCGGGCGGCCATTTCACCCGTGCCCAACGAGTGCGCCCAGAAGTGTTCCTTGTCCAGGGTGCGCCCGCGGGCAAAGGCGTCGTTGAAGGAGCGCATGACGGAGATGGTCGTGACCAGCCGGTGGATCTCCTTGGCCCCGAGCAGGACCAGGGCCTGGTGGAGGCTGTCGATCTGGCGCGGCCGGCCAAAAAGGGCGCTATTGGCCAGTTTGAGGACGCGGGCCGTCAGGGCCGGATCCTGCTGCACAAGCGCCATCAATTCGTCCACGCTGTAGTCATCCTCGGCCAGCAGGCGCAGCATCTCGGACACGACGCGGGGCAGCGACGGCAAGGTGTCCAGTGTGGCGATGCGGTCGAGGATGCGCTGGCGCCGCTCATGCTCCAGCTTGCGGGATTCGATCATGCTTGGATCTCCATCATGGAGCGGATCATCGCCCCCAGCTTGCCCAGTCTGACGCGTTTGCGCGGAATACACTTTGGTGGCAGGGGAAGGAGGCCCACAGGGAGGAGGCGCTGTTGAAGCCGGTCATCATCACCACGGGCAGGCAGGCGGCGACCACGTCGCCCACCTCCGGCTCGTCCTTCACCTCCAGCACGCCGGGCGCCTCTGCCGACAGGGCGGCGATGCGCTCCAGGATGCGTCGACCCCGGGCGAGGCTGGACTTGCGTCTGCCCTTCACGCGGAATCCCGCTGAGGCGGCCTGTTCACGATTGCAGCTCCAAGAGGCCGCGCACCCGTTCTCCCAGGTCGCTCAGACGGAAGGGTTTGTTGAGGAAGGCAACTTTGCGGTAGTTGGTGAAACCGAGTACCTGGGTCGCCGAGCTGTAGCCCGACATCATCAGCACGGGCAGCTCGGGATCCCGGTTGCGCACTTCCAGAAGGAGCTTGAAACCGTTCATGCGCGGCATGTAGACGTCGCTGATGATGAGATCCGGCCGACGGACCTGCAGGATGGCCAGGGCCTCGCTGCCATCCTCGGCCTGATGGACTTCGAAGCCCTGCAGCAGCAGGTAGTGGGCCGCCAGCTCGCGGATGCTCTGCTCATCCTCGACCAGCAGCAGGATGGGGGCGGCCTGCCGCCCGTCCCCGGCCACACGGGCGCGAATCTGCTCGGCCAGGCTGCCGGCGCCGTTGCCCGGAGCCTTGAGCAGGGCGCTCACGTCGTGCGACAGGCGGCGCATGGTGGCGGCGCCGGGATCGGGTGCCTGGAGGATGCGCAGGCCGGGTTGGCGACGATGCAGTTGGGTCAGGTAGCCGGCGTGCTGTTCGGCGCTGGTGCTGTCCACCACCACGTGCTCCAGGGGCTCGGTCGGCGGTCGGGGCCCGACGGGCAGGGCGGCGGCGCCCAGATCGGCCAGCTCCCGCAGCAGCTCCGCCTGAAGTTCCGGCTGGCTGATCAACAGGTGGAGGCGGCAGGGAGGGGCCGGGTCGGTGGGCGGCAGCGGCGCTTCCGGGGGCGCCGTCTCGGGCCGGCGCGCTTGCGGCGGGGTCGCCTCGCGGGACTGGCGGCGGTACTCCTGGGCCCGCTGGTGCAGGGCCAGGACGCGCTCGATGAGGAAGTCGTCCGGCGTGTTGCGGGGCAGGTACTCGGCCAATTGGATGCGCGCCAGCTGCTCGCGCTCCTCGCGCAGGGCCTGGCGGTCGGCGGGATCGGCCGCGCCCACCATCATCACCCCGCCCGCCGCCATGCGGGGAAAGGCTTCGCGAATCATGGACATGGCCACGCTGACATCGTGGTGCTCGACCCGCAGATCGAAGATGACCACATCGGGCAGGGCCTGCCGATAGCCGGCCAGGGCGCCCTTGCCCGCCGGGAAAAATTTGAGGCCGGCCAGTCCCTCGCCGCGCAACAGCCCCTCCAGGGCCGCCGCCCAGCTGGCATCATGGCCGATCAGATAGACTGGCATCTCGTTCACGGGCATCCCAAAGCTGGAGTGTGGAACAGCCGCCGTCCTTCCCCCTGCTATCGGCTAGTACAGGGCCGGATTTGCGTCCACTTGTGAATTTCGTCCATCATGGGCGACGCGCCCGGCTCGAAGCGCGGTAGCGGGCGGGGTCCAATCCATGCCGTTTCAACTTGAGTTGCAGATTCTTGCGGGCGATGTCCAGGCGCCGGGCCGTGGCCGAGACGTTGCCCCCCTCCTCCTCCAGCACTTGGGCCAGCAGCTCCCCCTCAAAGCGCTCGCGGGCCTCATCCAGCGTCAGGCGGGCCAGGTCCGCACCCTGGGCGAGACCGGCGCGCCGCCGGTCCGGATGGCGGTAATCGTCCGGCAGGTGGCCGAGATCGAGCCGCTCCCCCGGATCGGCCAGCAGGCAGCGCTCAAGCAGGTTCTCCAGTTCGCGGATGTTGCCCGGCCAGTCCAGTTCCGCCAGATGGGCGAGGAAAGCACCCTCCGCCTGGGGCACGGGGCGACCTTGGCGGCGGCAAAGCCGGGCGAGGATGAAATCGACCAGCTCGGGGATGTCCTCGCGACGTTCGCGCAGGGGGGGCAGGTGGATTTCGAGCACGTTGAGCCGGTAGAAGAGGTCGGGGCGGAAGTCCCCGGCCGCGATGGCCGCCGGCAGGTCGCGGTTGGTGGCCGAGATGAGACGGATGTCCACGCGGCAGCTGCGCGCGCTGCCCACCGGCTCGAACTCCCTCTCCTGCAGCATGCGCAGCAGCTTGGCCTGCAGGGCGGGCCGCAACTCCCCGATCTCGTCCAGGAAGAAAGTGCCGCCATCGGCCTCGGCCACCCGGCCCCGGCGGTCGCGGTCGGCGCCCGTGAAAGCGCCCTTGACGTGGCCGAAGAGCTCGCTCTCGAGCAGGGTCTCGGGAATGGCGGCGGCGCTCACCTTGACGAAGGGACCGTCGCGACGGGGCGAGAAGCGGTGGATGAGGGCCGCCATCAGCTCCTTGCCCGTGCCCGACTCCCCCGTCACCAGGACGCTGGCCCCGGAGTCGGCGATGCGGCTGATGGTCAGCTGCACCAGGTTGTTCATGCGGCGGTTGCGGCTGGCGGGAAGGCCAAGCTGGAAGCGGCGGAGCATCTCGGTCATCAGCTGGCCGCCGCTCGAGGAGAGGCGCAGGTCCACCGCCAGCTGGTCGATCTCCCGCACCAGCTGCGGAAAATCGATGGGCTTGGTCACGTAGCCGATGGCGCCCCGTTTCATGGCCGCCACGGCGTCGGGGATGCTCCCGTAGCCGGTGAAGAGCATCATGCGGGTGCCGGGATGTCCTTGGATGACGGCGTCCAGCAGCTTGAGGCCGTCCAGGCGCGGCATGCGGATGTCGGAGAGGACGAGGTGGAAGGGCTCCTCCGCCAGGCGACGCAGGGCCTCGCGGCCGTCGGCGGCCAGGGTGACGCGGTGTCCCACCGAACTCAGCAGCTCGCCGACCACTTCGCGCACCACGCGCTCATCGTCCACGACCAGGATGCTGAGCCCCGAATCGGTCATGCCGCGCGTGCCCTCCAGGATGGCGCCCGGATCAATGTACCCAGCGCCCGCTCCCGTCGCAATGCGCTTCCCGGCCCCCGGGCTGAAGTTGGGCCCGCCCCCTGCCGACATTGCAGGCATGGTCGTCAAAGTCTTCGCCTGGAACCCCTACCGCTTCCATTGCTACGGCGTGCCCGCCTCCGGCGCGCCGGGCCTGGCCGCGGCGGCCGGCGGGGAGGCCGCGGACGAGATCTGGATCGCCGACCTCTTCCCCGGCTGGATGCTGCCCGGCCTGGCCCTCCACGAATGGGTGGAGCTGCGCACGGGGAGCCATCGCCTGGGCGTGCTGGTGGAACTGCTATGCTACAACGTGCTCTGGCCCTTCTACCACCTGGCCTACCTGTGGATCGTCTGGCGCTACCCGCTCTCCAACAAGCTCTTCGGTTAGCAGCCGGTCGACTTTGGCCGCCTCGCGGTCTTCTTCGCCCCTGTCGGCCCTGACTTCCGCAGCCTTCGGCTTCACCGCGGGCGAACTCCTTCCCCCTGCCAGGGGAAGGTCGGGATGGGGGTTTGCCCCAGGGTCCTCTTTTCGGCCTCGTCACGCGTCGCGACGCTGGGTCTTGCGGCGCGAGCGCCGCGGCTCTTCCCACCTTTCTTCTGGCGAGAAGAAAGGTGGGTCAAAGAAGCGCTCTCCAAGACCTCACCGGCCCTGACGAGCCCGCCTCACGGCGGGCGTCGGACAGAGGGCCGGATGATGTGAGCCGGTTGCCAATGGCAATTGGTTCAGCCCTCGGCTTCACCGCGGGCGAACTCCTTCCCCCTGCCAGGGGGAAGGTCGGGATGGGGGTTTGCCCCAGGGTCCTCTCTTCGGCCTCGTCACGCGTCGCGACTGACCGCCGCAGCAAAGGCGGGAAGTATGCGCGCGCAGAGGCCGACGAGAGGGCGACCAAGAAGAATGGCAGCTGGCTCATGTCGACGCCCAGCGCAGGTTGGCCCACGGCTCAGGATCCGTGTTCGGAGGAGGCGAGGAGATCCCGCAGTTTCTCCGCCAGGCGGCGGGCGCGGAAGCCGGTGACCGGCCGGATGCGGACGCGGATCTCCAGCACGAGGTCCCCCTTGTCCGGCCTCGCCGGCAAGCCCTGGCCGCGCAGGCGCAGGCGCTGCCCCTGCTGCACGCCGGCGGGGAGGCTGAGGTCCAGGCTGCGCCCGGTGGGGTGACGCAGGGTCGTCGTGCCGCCTGTCATGAGCAGCAGGCCGTCCACCTCCAGCTCCTGCACCAGATCGGATCCCTCCAGGCGCACTCCGGCTGGCAGGGCGGGGCGCAGCTCGAGGATGAGGCGGCCGGCCCGGCCGCCCAGGCGCCCGGGCCGGCCACGGCCGGGCAGCACCAGCTCGTCGCCGGGTACGACCAGCGCGGGCAGCGTCACCTCAAGGGCGGCGAGTCCGGGCTGCCCGATGGAAACGCTGCCGCCACCCTCGAAGCGGTCCAGGGGAAGGTGGATGACCTGGCGCAGGTCCGGCCCGTCCTGCGCCTCCGGCGCCGGACGGGGGCGCCGGAAGGGGGCCTCGTCCGCCCCCGGCTGCGCGCCGCCCGTACCTGGATCGGCCGTCGCGCGTTGATCGGCAGCGCGGGGGGAGGCGGCTGCGGCTGAAGCGGGGCCGGTGGGCCTGGCCCGGCGCGTGCGGCGGGCGTAGAGATCGTCGTAGCGGGCCCGCCGCGCGGGCTCCATGAGGAGGCGGTAGGCGGCCTGCACCTGCTTGAAGCGCTGCTCGGAGAGGGGATCCTCGGGGTTGCGGTCCGGATGCAACTGCTTGGCCAGGCGGCGCCAGGCGCGGCGGATCTCCTCCTCAGAGGCGAAGGGCGCCACCCCCAGCAGCTGATAGTAGTCGCGGAACGGCTCGCCCATCCCCTCCCCCGTCCTTGGCCTCTCCATGCCCGGATCATCACAGGTCGCGCCGCGATGGACTCCCGGCGCCGCGCCGGGACCTTCCCCGCATCAGCCCTTCCACCCGCCTTTTCATCGACCACCGCCGCGGCCCTCTTCAACCAAAGGGGCAGGATGCTCCTCCCCCGCCCCGCCGCCTGCTACGCCAGGGTTCCACCCGGCGGCGCCGCTTCCGCCGTCCAGGGTGCCGGGCCGCGCCCGGGCCTCTCTCGACCAACTTCATTCCTCATGCCATATAAATGATTATCAACACTATCCGTCCTATCTCCGTCCTACTACTTCCGAAGTTTCGAATTGCTGGCACAAGCCTTGCTCCCATCCGATCTCGCCAAAGCAGCAGGAGGCAAAAATGGCCCACAGCACCGTCCTTCCTTCCAACTCCGCCCACCTGGTCGACACCCTGCGCCGCTTCAAAATGCACAAGCGGACGCTGGAAATCCGCCTCAAGGCGGTGCGGGAGGAGCGTGACGACCTGCGCCACCTCGTCAACATCCCGGTCAACCCGCGCAGCCGTCAGCAGCCGCTCCTGGACGAGGAGAAGGACAGCCGCCTGGTGGAGATCTTCGCCAAGGTGGACGAGGGCCAGTACTTCCGGCGCGAGTTGGCGGAGCAGATCAGCGAGCGGCTGATGGACCGCCTCTGGAGCATAACCTTCTGATCCCACCTTGTTGATTGGCTGAGGTGACAGGCGCAGCCTGTCGCACGACCGGCGCCGCCCGCGGACGGAACCGGTCTTGCGGCAGGCTGCCCTCCTTGCCTCCGGCGTGTCCCGGCCACGACACCTCGCGTTGAGTATCTTGGCCGCGTGTGGCAAGACACCCAGAACCCGATCCATCCCGCGAGGACACCATGACACACTCTCCCGCATTCCCGCCTGCACGCGGCGCCCTGCTTGGCTGCGTCCTCCTTTGCGCCGTCCTGCCGCTGCCGGCGCAGGAGGAGGAGCCCGCCGCGCCGGCCGCCCAGGGCTGGACGGCCTCGGCCGGCATCGGCGCCGTGACCATGGGCGGCCAGACCTGGACCCAGATCTCGCTGCGCCCGGAGATTCCCATCGGCAAGCTGGGCATTGCCCTCGACCTGACCCTCTACTTCGACCAGGATGGCCAGGTGCGCAAGTCCGACTGGGACGAAGGCCGGGATCTCATCGACAAGATCTACTACCTGCGCTGGGCCCACAAAGGCGATCCCGTCTACCTGAAGGCGGGCGCCCTGGATGATGTCAACCTGGGCTACGGCATCCTCGTGCGCCACTACTCCAACGCCGTGCAGTACCCCTCCGTGCGGCGGGTGGGCGGCGAGTTCGACCTCCGCCCGGGCCAGCCGCAGATCGAAGGCTTCCTGGCCAACTTCCGCGAACTGGACGGCCCCGGCCTCTTCGGCCTGCGCGCCAGTCACCCGGTGCTGGGCAAGCTGCGGGTGGGGGCCTCCTTCGTGATGGACGGCAACCTCTATGCCGGCATGGCCGATGCCGACGGCGACCGGGTGCCGGACCAGCTGGATCGCTTCCTGGACCACAACGACGCCCGCGAGTACCAGCTCTGGCAGGATCTGCGCAGCGAGGTGGGCGAGGGTTCCGAGCTGTGGGAGCGCCTGCGCGGCATGGCCGGCTACCCCGGCGACGACTGGCTGGACCACCCCCTGCCCGACTACTCCAAGGCCGAGGAGTCCCTCCAGGCGCTGGGCGCGGACCTGGGCTACGAGCTGCTGCCCAACCTGGACCTCTACTTCCAGGTGGCCCGCTTCTCCGGCTACGGCAGCGGCTGGGCGCCCGGCCTGCGCTGGCGGCCTCTCCACTGGCTGTCGGCGGGGGCCGAGTACCGGGTCTGGGGCGAGCAGTTCATCGGCGACTTCTTCAACCGCACCTATGACGTGGAGCGCACCATCTATCGCGGCGACAGCCTCTACACCCGCGAGGAGCTGCTCAAGCATGCCCCGGCGATGAAGGGTTTCTACGCCGACGCCCGGGCCAGCCTCTTCAACCTCCTGACGGTCAGCGCCGCCTGGAACACGATGAAACCCGACGAGGGCGGCCACGACGATTGGAACAGCCTGTGGGCGGGGGCCGGCCTCGACCTGGCCAAGGTGCCCAAGCTCAAGGAGCTGGCGGCCTACTACTCGCAGGTGGGCGTCGAATCCCTTTTCGAACTGCGCACAGCGGGCACAATGCACGGCACGCGGGTGGGCTACGAGCTGGCGCCCGGCGCTCTGCTGCGCCTGGACTGGCGCACCACCTACGCCGACCGCAACGGGGACGGCCGCATCCGCGGCGAGGCCGAGCAGGACCGCACCTTCCTGGTGGAAACCGTCTTCCAGTTGCGATGAGCCTCGCGCCCCACCTCAACCGTCTTGAACAACGAATGGGCCGCCCCGCAGGGGAGCGGCCCATTCCATTTCCTTGCTCCAGCCCGTGCGGGCATCCGGCGACGCCCGGCGCCTGCGGCTACTTGGTCAAGCCCTTGAGTTTGGTCACCACCCAGGTGCCGCCGCGGGTCTTGTCCCGCGTCACCTCCAGGATGTCGAAGCGGGCCGCGTCCTCCAGGAACTCGCCGAAGTTGGAGTAGCCCAGGCTGCTTTCGCTGAAGGAGGGGTTCTTGCGCTTGATCGTGTCCTTGATCAGGCTGGCCAGCAGGATCTCGGAGTCCTCGCGCAGCAGCGCGTTGATGGCCGAGACCAGCTGCTTCATGGCGGGCAGCTTGTCCTTGGGAATGGTCTTGCCCAAGGCCGGCACCTCGCGCTGCTCCTCGATCCCCAGGTTCTCGTAGAAGAGGAACTCGTCGCAGTTCTCCACCAACAGGTTGGAGCTGCTCTCGCGCATGCCGATGCCGATGATCGTCTTGTTGTTCTCCCGCAGCTTGCTCACCAGGGGGCTGAAGTCGCTGTCGCCGGAGAAGATGACGAAGGTGTCGATGTGGGGGTTGGTGTGGCAGAGGTCGATGGCGTCCACCACCAGGCGGATGTCGGCGCTGTTCTTGCCGGTCATGGAGCGCTTGGGGATCTCGATCAGCTCGATGCCGTTGGCGTGCAGCTCGTCCTTGTACTTGCTGTAGTAGTGCCAGTCGGCATAGGCCCGCTTCGTGATGATGCGCCCCTTCTCCAGCAGCCGGTTGAGGACCATGCGGATGTCCAGCTTGGTCCCGTTCTTGGATTTGAAGCCGATGGCGATGTTGTCGAAGTCCACATAAAGGGCCAGGTTGCGTTGGGTCAGGTTCATGTCTCGTGATCCAGCTTGGGTCGCCGGCCATCGCGCGGCCGGCGCGGGTTTGTGATTGTCCTCCCCGCCCCGGATCAGGCCGGCGGGCGGGGAACTCGTGCGGTCAGGCCTCGGGGGAGGCGGCGCTCCCTCCCCGCTGCGGCGCGCGGCGCCGGCCATCCTCGCCGGGGCCGCCCGCTCCGCCGCCACCCCAGCTCCAGACCGAGGTGGTGGAGGGCGGCAGGGGGCCGTCCCGCTCCGTCTCGCCGGCCAGGACGGCGGCCATGTCCGGCGGCAGGGGCGCCTCGAAGTCCAGGGCCCGATCCTCCACCGGATGGCGGAAGCCCATGCGCCAGCTGTGCAGGGCCTGCCGCCCCACCAGGTCCAGATAGCGGTGGGCGCGGGTCTGGCGGTCCCCCGTGAAGCCGGCCCGCCGGGCGTCCCGGCCGCCGTAGTCGGCGTCGCCGAAGACCGGGTGCCCCAGGTGCTGCAGGTGGACGCGGATCTGGTGCGTGCGGCCCGTCTCCAGCTTAAGCTCCACCAGCGAGAGGAAATCGAAGCGCGCCGTGGTCCGGTAGTGGGTGACAGCCCGGCGGCCCTGGGGCAGGGTGAGGACGGCCATCTTGAGGCGGTCGCGCGGATCCCGCCCGATTCCCGTCTCCACCGTGCCCTGCAAGTGGCGCGGGCTGCCCCACACCAGCGCCCGGTAGATGCGGTGCACCTCCCGGTCGTGGAACATGCGGCTCAGCTCGCGCACCGCCTCGGGCGTCTTGCCGATCACCATCAGGCCCGTCGTGTCGCGGTCCAGGCGGTGGACGATGCCCGGCCGGAAGTCCTCCCCCGCCTCCTCCGGCAGCTCGTCCAGATAGTTCATGAGGGCGTTGACGAGGGTCCCGCTGAAGTTGCCCCGGGCCGGATGCACCACCATGCCCGCCGCCTTGTTGATCACCATCAGGTGCTCGTCCTCGTGGAGGATGTCCAGGGGGATCTCCTCCGCCGTGATGAGCGGCCGCGGCCGCCGCGGGACGCGCACGAGCAGCACCTCGCCCGGGCCGATGCGCTGGCTGGGCTTGGCGACCGGGCGCCCGCCGGCCAGGACCATCCCCTCCTCGATGATGTGCTGGATGAAGGTGCGGGAGACGAAGCGGATCTGGCGCGCCAGCCACAGGTCGATGCGCTCCGGGCTCTGGTGGGGACCGATCTCCAGCCGGATCTCCTCCACCTCCGGCTCCATCGCCGGCGGGTGCGGGGCCTTGCCGCCGTAACGCACGAAGCTGTGGCGGCCGCGCGGACTCACCCGGCCGTCCCCTCTCCGTCGCCGGACACCGGCGCGGCGGGGGGCTCCTGCTCCAGCCGGCCGCTCAGGCCAAGGATGAGGATGAGGATCATGCAGACGAAAATGAAGCTGTCCGCCAGGTTGAAGACCCACCAGCGCTCCAGGTGGAAGCCCGGGAAGTCGAAGCCGGCGAGGCGGGCCGCCGGCAGGTGGATGTCCGGGATGTCCACGTCGATCATGTCGGTGACGCGACCGCGCAGGACGCGGTCCCACAGGTTGCCCGCGGCCCCGCCCAGCACCCAGGGCAGCAGGCGGACCAGCCAGGTGCGGCCGGGCAGCTGACGCCACAGCCACCAGCCCAGCAGGACCACGGCCGGCAGCGAGAGCGCGGTGAGGGCCCACAGGGGCAGCAGCGAGATGCCCATCACCCCGGCGCGGTTCTCCACCAGCGTGAGGCGGACCCAGTCCCCCAGCAGGGGCAGCGACTGGCCGGGCTCCAGCCAAACGCGAACGGCCAGCTTCAGCAGCTGGTCCGTCGCGAAACACAGGGCGATGATCAGGACGGCGCGGGCGCGTGTGATGGCCGGCCTCCTATTCCTCGGGGGTCTTGCAGTCAACGCAGAGCTTGGCCGTGGGCACGATGCGCAGGCGCTGCTCGGCGATGAGGCAGCCGCATTTCACGCAGATGCCGTAGCGCCCCTTCTCGATCCGCTCCAGGGCGGCGTCCACCGTCTGGACGAACTTGCCCTGGCGCGAGGCGAACATGAAGGTCTTCTCCTGCTCCTGGGCGTCGGTGCCCTGGTCCGCCATGTGGAAGGAATAGGTGCTGGAGTCGCCGGAGGCCTGGGAGAGACCCTCCTCCAGCTCCTTCTTGCAGTAATCCAGCTCCTCCAACGCTTCCCGCCGCTTCTCCAGCAGGATGCGGCGGAATTCCTCCAGCTGCTCCGCTGTGTAGTAGGTCTGTGCCATCCGTCCTCCTCACCGCCGGCCCCGTGCCGCGCGGTCTCCTCAGTGCTCCACCTTCCTCAGGCCGATGGCGGTCCGCACCTCGTTCAAGGTAATGTCCCGCAGCTGATCCTCCTTATCGGCCAGCCGCAGGGTCAAGGCCAGCGTCTCGCGCGCCACCCGCTCGCCGTGGGCGTCCAGCACGGCGCGCAGCTCGGGTCCGTCCCGCACGATCAGCTCGATGCGGTCGCTCACGGCCAGGCCGCTCTCCTTGCGCAAATTCTGGACGCGGTTGATCAGCTCGCGGGCCAGTCCCTCAAGCAGCAGGTCCGGCGTGAGCTCCGTGTCAAGGGCGATGGTGAAGCCGTGCTCGGTGATGACCTTGAGGCCCTCGCGCTCTTTCCGCTGGATGAGCAGATCCTCCCACTTCACCTGCTCGCCCAGCACCTCCAGCATTTCGCCGTGCTCGAGCATGGCGATCTCGCGCAGGCCCCAGCCCTCGATCAGGGCCGCCGCCTCCTTCATGCGCGGCCCGAAGCGCTTGCCCAGGGTGCGGAAGTTGGGCTTGACGCTGATCTCCACCAGCTCGTGCTCGTCGCGGCTGATTTCGATCTCGCGCACGTTCAGCTCTTCGCGGATGAGGCCGGCCATGCGCCGGATGCAGTGGTCGTCCTCGCCGGCCCCCACCACCACCAGCATCTTGGCCAGGGGTTGCCGCGTCTTGAGCTGGTGCTGGGCGCGCAGGGCCCGCCCCAGCTTGACGGCGTGGTAGACAAGGTCCATCTCCCGCTCGAGGACCGGGTCGCGGACCTCCTCGTCCGCCCGCGGCCAGTCGCAGAGGTGGACGGAGACGGGCAGGGCCGGCTCCGCCGGGCGCAGCAGGCGCTGATGGACCACCTCCGTCACGAAGGGCAGGAAGGGGGCGAGGATCTGGGTCAGGTCGCGCAGGCAGCGGTAGAGCGTGGAGTAGGCCCGGTGCTTGTCGGCGTCGTCCTCGCTTTTCCAGAAGCGGCTGCGGCTGCGGCGGATGTACCAGTTGGACAGCTCGTCCATGTGGTCGACGATCGCTTCGCTGGCGCTGAAGACGTCGAAGGCCTCCAGGGCGGCGCAGACCCGCTCGTTGAGCCGCACCGTGGCGGACAGGATCCAGCGGTCCAGCTCCGCCTCCGGCGCGGCCAGCCCCTGGTCGGGCGACCAGCCGTCGATGGCGGCGTAGGTGGCGAAGAAGGCGTAGACGTTCCAGTAGGGGAGGACGATCTCCTTCACGGCGTCGCGGATGAGCTCCTCGCTGAAGCGCTTGGCGTTCCAGGGATGGCTGTTGAAGAAGGTCCAGCGCACGGCGTCGGCGCCGAACTCCTCGAAGACGGCCATGGGATCGATCACGTTGCCCAGGGTCTTGCTCATCTTGCGGCCGTCCTTGTCCCCCACCAGGCCCGTGCAGATCACGTGGCGGAAGGAACTCTCCCCCGTCAGGATGGTGGAGACGGCGAGCATGGTGTAGAACCAGCCGCGGGTCTGGTCCAGGCCCTCGCAGATGAAGTCCGCCGGAAACTGGGAGGCGAACAGTTCCGCCGAACCGGGGCGGGCCGGGTAGCCGAACTGGCCCCAGGGCATGAGTCCGGCGTTGAACCAGCAGTCCAGGACATAAGGCTCGCGGCGCATGGGCCGGCCGCAGGCGGGGCAGGCCACCGGCACGCGGTCGATCCAGGGGATGTGCGGATCGAAGTCGGGACCGAGCGGCCGGCCGGCCAGGCGCTCCAGCTCGGCCAGGCTCTCCACGCAGAGGCGGTGGCCGCAGCCGCCCTCCTCCTCGCAACTCCAGATGGGAAGCGGGCTGCCCCAATAGCGGTCGCGCGAGACGGCCCAGTCCACATTGTTCTCCAACCAGGCCCCGAAGCGGCCCTCGCCGATGCCGGCCGGCACCCAGCCGATCGCCCGGTTGGCGGCCAGCATCCGCTCGCGCACGGACGTCGTGCGGATGAACCAGGAGGGCTTGGCGTGGTACAAGAGCGGGTTCTCGCACTTGTAGCAGTGCGGGTAGCTGTGCTCATGACGGGCCTTGTCGTGCAGGAGGCCGCGGGCGGCCAGGTCCTTCACGATCTCGACATCGAGGCCCTCCTCCTTGAAGTAGCGACCGGACCAGGGGCCGGTCCCCGCCACGAAGTGCCCGGTGTCGTCCACGTGCTGGACGCGGGGCAACCCGTAGGCGCGAATGAGGCGGAAGTCGTCCTCGCCGTAGAGGGCCAGGTGGACGATGCCCGTGCCCTCCGCCGCGGTGACGTAGTCGTCCACCACCGTGCGGTGGGGTTGCCGCCCCTCGCTGTCGGGGCCGGCCTGGAAGTCCCAGAGCGGCTCGTAGTCCAGCCCGCCCAGCTCCCGCCCGGGCACCGTGCGCAGGATCTGGTGGGGCCTCTCCCCCAGCACGGCGGGCAACAGGTCGCGGGCGAAGACGAGGGTCTCGTCCCCCACCCGGGCGAAGACATAGTCCACCTCGGGGCCCAGGGCCAGGGCCACGTTGCCCAGGAGGGTCCAGGGCGTGGTCGTCCAGGCCAGGAGATAAGTGGAGGCCTCGCCCTTCAGCCGGAATCGCGCCGTCAGGGTCAGCTCCGTCACGTCCTGGTAGCCCTGGGCCACCTCGTGGCTGGAGAGGCTGGTGCCGCAGCGGGCGCAGTAGGGCATGATCTTGACGTCGCGGTAGAGCAGGCCCTTGTCCCAGATCTGCTTGATCACCCACCAGTCGCTCTGGATGTAGTCCGCCGTCAGGGTGGCGTAGTGGTCCTCCAGGTCCAGGAAGCGTCCGATGCGGCGGATGCTGTCCTCCCACTCGTCCTTGAAGCGGAAGACGGTGGAGCGGCAGTAGTCCTGGAACTTCTCCACACCGAAGGCCGGGATCTGGCTCTTGTCGGTCAGGCCCAGCTCCCGCTCGGCCTTCAGCTCCACCGGCAGGCCGTGGGTGTCCCAGCCGGCGCGGCGCAGCACGCGGAAGCCGCGCATCGTCTTGTAGCGTGGCCAGAGGTCCTTGAGGGCGGACTGCAGCATGTGCCCGATGTGGGGCCGGCCGTTGGTGCCGGGCGGGCCGTCGTAGAAGACCCAGTCGGGGCAGTGCCGGCGCTGCTCGATGCTGCGGGCGAAGACGCGCTCCTCGTCCCAGAAGCGCAGCACCTCGTGCTCGAGCGCGGGGAAGTCGACCTTGGACGGGACGGGGGTGTAGCGGCTCACGGATGCTCCAGGAAGTTCAGGCACCGCCGGTCCCGGCCTCGTGCCGGAAGGACAGCTCACAGGGGAGGGCGGCGGCGGCCCGCAGGAGGGGATCGGTCTCGCGCAGGAGATCCCGCACCAGGACCGTCAAGTGCGGCTCCACCTGGGCGGCGGCGGCCAGGATCTCCTCCAGCGCGACCGCTTTCAACGCCTCGGGGAAGCCCTCGTCGGTGATGATGGAGAAGCCGGCCACGCGCAGACCCATGTGGCGGGCGACGATCACCTCTGGGATGGTGCTCATCCCCACCACATCGGCGCCGGCCGTGCGCAGCCAGCGATACTCGGCGCGGGTCTCGAGGCAGGGTCCGCCCACCGCGGCGTAGACGCCCTTCTGCAGCGGGATGCGCCGCTCGAGGGCGAGGCGCTCGATGAGGGCGATCAGCTCCGGGTCGTAGGGCGCGCTCATGTCGGGGAAGCGGGGACCCAGCCCGTCCAGGTTGGGCCCGATCAGCGGGTTGTCGCCCAGCAGGTTGATGTGGTCCTCCATCACCATCAGCTGGCCCTTGCGGAACTGCGGATTGACGCAGCCGCAGGCGTTGGAGGCCACCAGCAGGCGAACGCCCAGCAGACCGAAGACGCGCAGGGGAAAGGTGATCTCCTGCATGGACCACCCTTCGTAGAAGTGGAAGCGGCCCTGCATGACCAGCACGGTCGGACCCTGCTCCTCCAGGCGGGCCAGGAGCAGGCGGCCATGGTGGCTCTCCACCGTGGCGACGGGGAAGTGCGGAATCTCCTCGTAGTCCAGGCTGCGCAGGATCTGGGCCTCGCGGGCGAGGGCGCCCAGGCCGGTGCCCAGGATCACCACGGCACGGGGCTGCTCCCCGGCCAACCAACCATGCAAGCGGGCGGCGCCGTGGCGCATCTGCTCAAGCGTCGGACGCTTGTCCGGCACGGGCGGCCTCCTCTTCCTGGTCCTCGCCGCCGGCCGGCGCGCTTTGGGCGAGCAGGTCGATCAGCTCCAACTGCTGTCCCAGCACGTGGCGCAGGCGGCGCACGAAACTGTCGCGCCGCTCGCGCAGGGTCTCGAGGTCGGCACGCAGGGCCCGCTGCTCCTCGCGCCCCCTGGCCAGCAGCTGGTCGGCGTGCAGCTCCGCCTCGCGCAGGATCAGCTCCGCCTCCTTGCGGGCCGTCTCGCGCGCCCCCTCGCTCGTGGTCTTCACCTCCAGCAGGGTGTCGCGCAGGCCCTGGTCCAGGCTGCGATAGCGCTCCAGTTCCCGCTCCAGCTGCAGGGCGCGCGCCTGGGCGGCGGCCAACTCGCGCTCCAGCTGCTCCACCTGGTCGGCCACCCCGCCCAGGAAGACCTGCAGCTCGGCCGGATCGGCGCCGCGCAGGCGGCGGCTGAAGGTGGCGCCACGGATGTCGTTGGGCGAAGTGCGCATGATGGTCCCTAGAATCGCAGCAGGGCGCTGAGCAGCTTCTCCGCCAGCTTGACGGCCAGCAGCGCGATGAGAGGCGACAGGTCCAGGCCGTTGACAGGCGGGATCAGGCCGCGGATGCGGCGGAAGAGGGGCTCGGTGGCCCGCTGCAGGAACTGCGCCAGCGGATGCTCACGGTCGATCCCCATCCAGCTCACAATGGCCGCCGCGATGATGATGAGGATGTAGACGTGCGCGGCAAGTCGAATCAGCTCGTCCATCAGATCTCCGCTTCCTCGCTAAACAGGGACCGTCCTATGCGCAGCAGGGTGGCGCCTTCCGCCACCGCCGCCTCGAAGTCGCCACTCATGCCCATGGACAACTCGCCCAGAAGGCGCCGTCCGGGGTCCAGCCGATCCCGCAGGAGGCGCAGCGCGCGGAAGGCCGGCCGCGCCGGGGCGTCCTCCGCCGCCATGCCCATCAGGCCGCGGATGCCCAAGCCGGGCAAGCGGGCCAGCTCGGGCCAGAGCGCCTCCAGCTCCGCGGCCTCGAAGCCGTGCTTGGAGGCCTCGCCGGAAATGTTCACCTCCAGCAGGACGTCCTGGCGCAAGCCCTGCTCCGTGGCGGCCTGCGAGATGCGACGGGCCAGCTCCAGGCGGTCCACGCTGTGGATGAGGGCGAAGCGCCCCGTCACCGCCCGCGCCTTGTTGCCCTGCACTGTGCCGATGAAGTGCCACTCCTGCGGGGCGGCCTCCCCGCGCAGCAGCTCCAGCTTGGGCAGGGCATCCTGCACGCGGTTCTCACCGAACAGCATCAAGCCGGCCTGGCGCAGGGCACCCATCTGGGCCGCCGCCAGGTACTTGGTGACGCCCACCACCCGCACACGGGCGGCCGCCTCGCCGCCGCCCGCCGCGGCGCTGTCCGCCGCCAGCTTGATGCGCCGCTCGAGCCGGGCCAGGCGTGAAGCCACGAATGCTGCGTCGGTGCGCACGGGACCACCCCTTCCCGGAACCCATGGCGGGACCCGGCGCTCCACGCTCCCGGCCGACCCGCCTGAAATCGCGGCCCAATATAGGGAATGAGCCGGGCGCAGCTTGCCAAGGCAGGGCCCGGCGCCGCGGCGCGAGGGCAGGGTTGGCCCCGCTCGTGCCATATTGCGGACCGCACCGTCAACGGAACGAGGACGCCTTGAGCCCCACACCCCGCCCCGCCCTGCTGCTGCCCCTGCTCCGCCAGACCTACGAGGTGTGGAGCCTGGAATCCAACTGGTTCCTCTTCTACGGCTTCTTCATGCTGGTGGCCGCCTATGCCGCCGGCCAGTTGCCTGTCCTCGGGCTGCCCCTCTCCCTGGCGCTGGAGGGTCCCCTCGCCGCCGGCCTGATCCTCGCCACCCGCCGCGTGCTGCTGGAGGAGCGACCGGGCGTGGAGGATTTCATGGGCGGTTTCCGCGGCGCGCAGCGCCTGACGCTCCTCGCCCTCCTCTCCCTGCTCGTCTCCACGCTGGTGCTGGCCGGCGTGCTCCTCCTGATCGTGCCCGGCATCCTCCTCGCCTCGCTCTGGGCCGTCGCCCTGCCCGCGCTGATGCTGGAGGGCGGGGGCCTGCTCGACTGCCTGCGCACCAGCGTGGCCCTCACCCGGCCGCGCCTGGGTCTGGTGGCCGTGCTGGTGGTGGCCCAGGGCTTGATCCAGCTGCTCCTGGCCCTGCCCATGGCCCGCGTCGTCCTCGCCCAGGGCCAGCCCACCCTCGCGCAGATCCTGCCCTTCCTTCTCGGCCTCGGCTTGCTCGGTCCCATCCACGGCATCCTGAACACGCTGCTCTACCTGCGGCTGAAGGAGGAGGCGGGACATACCCTGGCGCGGGGCTGAGGCGCCAACTGTGCGGCCCAAGAGTCAACAAGGCTGGGGCACGGCGTCTTGATAGGTTCGCAAATTCCATCACTCTGTGCTTAGTTCGTTTGTTATATGTCATATATTGCAGACATGACAAAATCAACGACCATCGCCGCCACGCTACGCGCCATCCGCGCCAAGCTCGACTTCACGCAGGAGCAGCTCGCCGCCTATCTGGGCGTCTCCTTCGCCACCATCAACCGCTGGGAAGGCGGATTGAACGCACCGCAAAAAGCGGCGCGCGACGCCATTGCCGCCCTTGCCGCCGAGGCCGGGATCGACCTGGAGGATCATGAGACGGACTCCACCCAGGCGGCGGCGCAGGTGACGCGGCGCCGGACCCGGGCGCGCGCCGCCGCGCCCACCACCAAGCCCATGGAGCAGATGCTCTGGGACGCCGCCTGCTCCATCCGCGGCGAGAAGGATGCCGCCAAGTTCAAGGACTTCCTCCTGCCCCTGCTCTTCCTCAAGCGCCTGTCGGACGTCTTCGACGACGAGCTGGACCGTCTCGCCGAGGAGTACGGCGACCGGCGGCAGGCGCTGGAGATCGCGGAGGGCGATCACGGGCTGCTCCGCTTCTACCTGCCGCCCGAGGCGCGCTGGGCGGTCCTCAGCGGCCGCGCGCACTACGACTGGCCCGATGACGAACAGGGCCGCGGCACGCGGCCCCGGGACATCGGCGAGCACCTGACCCGGGCCGTGCGCGCCGTGGTGCGCCACAACCCCACGCTGGCGGGCGTCATCGACGTGGTGGATTTCGCGGCGGAGCGCAACGGCGAGCGCGACATCAACCCGGCCAAGCTGATGGCGGTGGTCGAGACCTTCTCCGACGCGCGCTACCGCCTGGGCCTGGCCGACGTGCAGCCGGACTTCCTCGGCCGCGCCTACGAGTACCTCCTGCGGAAGTTCGCGGAGGGCTCGGGCCAAAGCGCCGGCGAGTATTTCACGCCGACGGAGGTGGGCTTCCTCATGGCCCACATCCTGCGGCCGAAGCCCGGCGAGGAATGCCACGACTACGCCTGCGGCTCGGCGGGGCTGCTGGTGAAGCTCCAACTGGTGGCGCGCGAGCTGGACCCCTCCAGCAAGGTGCCGCTCAAGCTCTTCGGACAGGAGCTGACGGCCGAGAGCTACGCCGTGGCGCAAATGAACGCCATCATCCACGACATGGACGTGCAGATGGCGCGCGGCGACACGATGATCAACCCCAAGTTCAAAACCGCCGACAGCCGCATCCGCAGCTACGACGTCGTCGTCGCCAATCCCATGTGGAACCAGCCCTTCAACCCGGACATCTTCGCCGACGACCCCTTCGACCGCTTCCGCGCACAGGGCGGCGTCACCACGGGCAAAGGCGACTGGGCCTGGCTGCAGCACACCCTGGCCTGCCTGAACGAGCGGGGCCGGGCGGCGGTGGTGCTGGACACGGGCGCGGTGACGCGCGGCTCCGGCAGCAAGAACGAGGACAAGGAGCGCGGCATCCGCAAGTGGTTCGTGGACCACGACTACATCGACGGCGTCATCCTGCTCCCGGACAACCTCTTCTACAACACCAGCGCCGCCGGCGTGATCGTGGTGCTCTCCAAACGCAAGCCGGCCGCGCGCCGGGAGCGCATCGTGCTCCTCAACGCCTCGCGCCGTGTCCTGAAGGGCCGGCCGAAGAACTACATCCCCGCGGCGGAGATCCGCCCGCTGGCGGCGGCCTTCCTCAAGGGCGAGCCGGTGGAAGGAGAGATCGCCGTCATCACGCGCCAACAGGCCGAGGAGGCGGACTACAACCTGAGCCCGAGCCGATGGATTGCACAGGCTGACGCAGTCAGCGAGCGCCCGATCAAGGACATCGTGACCGAGCTGTTGGGGCTTGACAAGCAAGCGCACGACATTGACGCCTCGCTTGCCAAGATGCTGGGGCGGCTATGATCAACGAGTCTTGGTCCCTTTGCCCTCTCGGCAAGCTCTTTGAAATCGGGGCGGGCAAGACCATGTCCGCCGCCGCCCGCGAAGGGTACTGCAAGACGCCATTCCTGCGCACTTCAAATGTCCTGTGGGATGAGATCGATCTCACGACGGTGGATGAGATGGCGATTCCGGACCATGAGCTTCTAGATAAGTTGCTGCTGCCCGGTGACTTGCTGGTATGTGAAGGCGGCGAGATTGGGCGCGCGGCCATCTGGAATGGTGAGCGGGAGGTCATGTCCTTCCAGAACCACCTCCATCGTCTCCGGCCGCTGTTGGATGATGTCGAGCCACGCTTCTACGTCTACTTCCTGCAATCCGGATTTACTCAGCTCGGCATCTACGAGGGCGCCGGAAACAAGACCACGATTCCCAACCTGTCGCGGAATCGACTTGCAGCATTGGATGTGCCACATCCTGAGATCGACGAACAGCGAGAAATCGTCCGCGCTCTGGCGAGGGTGCGGGAGGCGATGCATGTTCACGACAGGAGTACCGCCCTGTCCCAAGATCTTAAGCGCGCAGCAATGCGCACCCTGTTCACGCGCGGCCTGCGGGGCGAGGAGCAGAAGGAGACCGAGATCGGTCCAGTGCCGGAGAGTTGGGATGTAGTTCCACTTGGCTCACTCGGAAGAATCGGCAATGGCTCGACACCAAAGAGGAACATCAAGGATTACTGGGATGGTGGTGACTTTCCATGGTTAACGAGTGCGAAGGTCTATGATCGCGAAATCGAAGAGGCGGACCAATTCGTCACTGCCGCAGCGCTTCGAGAATGCCACTTGCCACAGATCGAGCCAGGAGCAATTCTTATAGCCATCACTGGACAGGGAAAGACGCTCGGGCATTGTGCTGTCCTACGAATGCGCGCCACTGTCAATCAGCACATCGCCTATGTCGCAACAGACCTCAAGGTTGCCGAACCGTCATTCGTACGAGGATACTTGGAGACGCAGTACGACTACTTTCGTCAAGTCGGAGCGGGCGGCGGGAGCACAAAAGGCGCACTGACCTGTGCCTTCCTGCGGAGCGTTCCAATTCCGTTGCCTCCGGCATTGGAAGAACAACAGGAAGTTGCAGCCATCCTCAACGCCATCGACCGCAAGATCGACCTGCACCGCCGCAAGCGCGCCGTCCTCGACCAGCTCTTCCGGGCGCTGCTGCACCAATTGATGACCGGCGCCCTGCGCGTCGCGGATCTCGACCTGACGGCCTTGTCCCCGCAAGCCAAGTCGGACGCGGCGGCATGAGCGAGGCGGTCCGCTACCACCTGGGCGGCTTCCCGCCCGGCCAGATCGATTGGGCCCGGCTGGTGCCCCTCATCGGCGACGCCCGCGCCGCGCTGGCGCGCTACGACGGCCTGCTGGCGGCGATCCCCGATCCCGCCGTCCTGCTGGCGCCCCTGACGACCCAGGAGGCCGTGCTCTCCTCGCGGATCGAGGGCACCACCGTCACCATGGGCGAGGTGCTGCAGATCGAGGCCGGCGACGGCGCCGGGCTCTCCCAGCCCAAGCGCGACGAGGCCGAGGAGATCCGCAACTACCGCGCCGCCCTCGTCTTCGCCACGAAGTCCCTGGCGGATCGTCCGCTCTCGCCGCACCTGCTGCGCGAGGCGCACGCCCTGCTGCTGGACGGCGTGCGGGGCCGCGACAAGAGCCCGGGCGCCTTCCGCACGGAGCAGAACTGGATCGGCCCCAAGGGCTGCCGGATCGAGGAGGCCAGTTTCGTGACGGCGCCACAGGAGCACCTGCTGGCTGGCCTGGACGCCTGGACCCGCTATCTCCAGGGCCGCGAGGAGCGCGATCCCCTCGTCCAGCTCGCCGTCCTCCACGTGGAGTTCGAGGCGCTGCATCCCTTCAAGGACGGCAACGGGCGGCTGGGCCGGATGCTCATCCCGCTCTTCCTCTTCGAGCGCGGCATCCTCCGCGGGCCGGACTTCTACATGAGCGGCTATCTGGACGCGCGGCGGGAGCAGTACGTCGAGGCGATGCGCGCCGTCTCGCGGGACGGCGCCTGGACCCCGTGGTGCGCCTTCTTCCTCGAGGGGCTGATCGCGCAGGCCTCCGACAACCAGTCCCGGGCGCAGGCGATCCTCGACCTGCACAAGCGCATGCTGCGGGAGATCACCGACCTGACGCATTCCCAGCACGCCAACCGGGCCGTGAACTTCCTTTTCGAGCGGCCGATCTTCGCCAGCAGTCATTTCATCAATGGCTCGTCCATTCCGAAACCGACGGCGCACCGCTTCCTCGGCCTGCTGCGGGAGGCCGGGATCCTGACCACGATTCTGGAGAGCTCGGGTCGGCGGTCGGCGATCTTCGCTTTTCCATCTTTGCTGAACATAGCTGAAGGACGGATCGTGTTTTGAGTCTCACCAATGCGCATCAAGCTCGTTTGAGTATCACGATACGACGATTATGATACACAACGGCCGTAGGCTTGAACGCGCAAGACGCAAATCGGGCCGGTTCGAGCAGGTGGCAGATGTCTGAACTGTGCATCAGCGAGGTGGGGAGCGTCCAGTTTCCGATGGTGGCCCATGCCGCCGGCGTCGGCTGGACACCGCTGACGCCGGAAGCCGCCCGGCGCAAGCGTGGCGGCGAGGAGGGCATGCTGCTTCGCGACGAACTGGGGGCGGCTCTCGCCAAGTTCAATCCTTGGCTGTCGGCCGATGCTGTCCGCCAGGTCATCGAGAAACTGGAGGCGCTCCCGCCCACCATCGAGGGCAACCGCGAGATGCTCGCCTGGCTGCGCGGCGAGCGGCAGTGGCACGACGAGCAGGAGGAGCGCCACCGGCGCGTCCAGCTCATCGACTTCGAGACGCCGGCGGCGAATGTCCTCCACGTCACCTGGGAATGGAAGCTGAAGCCGCCCGCCCGCAAGGGCAACCGCGCCGACCTGATGTTCGTGGTCAACGGCGTGCCGGTCTGCCTCGTCGAGCACAAGAATCCGAAGGACGGCGGCGCCATCGATCGGGGCGTGACCCAGCTGAGGCGCTACGAACTGGAGACCCCCGAGCTGGTCGGGACGCCGCAGCTCTTCAACGTCACCCACCTGCTGGACTACTGGTACGGCGTCACCTGGAACGTCAACCGCCGCTTCATGGCGCGCTGGAAGCAGCGGCCGGACGAATCCTATCGCTTCGCCGTGCAGGCCTTCTTCGAGCCTGCCGATTTCCTCCGCACGCTCCAGCACTGGATCCTCTTCTATGTCGAGGATGGCGAGACCCGCAAGTCCGTCCTGCGCCAGCACCAGCGCGCCGCCGTCGACAAGGTTGTCGCGCGCTGCGCGGACGCGGGCCGGAGGTGCGGCCTGATCTGGCACACGCAGGGCTCGGGCAAGACCTTCACCCTTTTGACCGCCGCCCGCCTGATCCTGGAGGACAAGGAGCGCTTCCAGCATGCCACGGTGATCCTGGTGGTGGACCGCAGCGAGCTGGAAGGCCAGCTCAAGGGCTGGGTGGAGAGGCTGCTGGGCGAGATGCAGAGCCATGACATCCCGAACTGGCGCGCGAACTCAAAGGTTGAGGTCCAGGACCTGCTGAGGAGCGACAAGCGCGGTTTGATCCTCTCGATGATCCACAAGTTCGAAGGCATCGACAAGGGCGCCAACCCGCGGGAGAACATCTACGTCTTCATCGACGAGGCGCACCGCTCCGTGGCCCATGACCTGGGCACCTACCTGATGGCGGCCGTGCCCAACGCGACGATCATCGGCTTCACCGGCACGCCGATCGCCAAGACGGCGCAGGGCGCGGGGACCTTCAAGATCTTCGGCATTGACGATGAACAAGGCTATCTGGACAAGTACTCGATCCGCGAGTCCATCGAGGACGGGACCACCCTGCCCATCCGCCACACGATGGCGCCCAGCGAGATGACGATTCCCGCCGAGCGGCTGGACAAGGAGTTCTTCGAGCTCGCCGCGGCTGAAGGCATCACCGACATCAACGAGCTCAACCTCGTGCTTGACCGCGCCGTGGGTCTGCGGACCTTCCTCTGCGCCGACGACCGCATCGAGAAGGTCGCCGCCTTCGTCGCCGCCCACTTCAAGGAGAAGGTGCTGCCGCTGGGCTACAAGGCCTTCCTCGTCGGCGTGAACCGCGAGGCCTGCGCCAAGTACAAGCGGGCCCTTGACAAGCTGCTGCCGCCCTCCTGGTCTGAAGCGGTTTACACCGAGAGCGCGGCGGATGTGGTCGAGCGGCCGCTGGTCGCGAAGCTGCAGCTGACCCCCGAGCGCGAGGCCGACGTCCGCCTGCTCTTCAAGAAGCCGGCCGGGGACCCGAAGATCCTCATCGTCACCGACAAGCTGCTGACCGGTTACGACGCGCCGCTTCTCTATTGCATGTATCTCGACAAGCCGATGCGCGACCATGTCCTGTTGCAGGCCATCGCGCGGGTGAACCGGCCTCTCGTGGACGCCAACGGAGTCCAGAAGTGTGTCGGACTTGTGGTCGACTTCGTCGGCGTGCTGCGCGAGCTGAACAAGGCGCTGCAGTTCGACAGCACCGACGTCAGCGGCGTCATCGAGGATCTGGATCTGCTGCTGAAGGACTTCCTTGCAAGGATCGCAAGGGCCAGGACGGACTACCTGGACGCCGGCGAGCAGGGTGGTGCCGACGAGAAACTGGAAGGACTGGTCTACGGCCGCTTTCTCGATCCAGAGCCGAGGAAGGCCTTCTTCGAAGCCTACAAGGAAATCGAGGCTTTGTGGGAGATCCTCTCGCCTTCGCCTGAGCTGCGGGATCACATCGACGCCTTCAAGCGGCTGGCGCAGCTCTATGCGACGGTGCGCAACGCCTACGCCGATCGTGGCGGCTACACCGCCGATCTCGCCTACAAGACCGCCACGCTTGTCAAGGAGAACGCCTCCCAGTATGGCCTGGGACAGGTCACGAGGAGCGTGACCTTCGATGTCGAGACGCTGGAGCGAATTCGCGGGAAGCCTGGTTCGGACGAAGGCAAGGTCTTCAACCTGGTGCGCGGGCTGCAACTGGAGATCGACGAGAACCCCGACAGATCATCGATCCTGCAAACCTTGAAAGAGCGAGCTGAGCGCATTCTCAAGGATCTTGAGAACCGCACCACGACCGGACTCGCCGCTCTGGACATGCTGGCGGCGCTGGCCAGGGAGAAGGAAGAGGCGGTCAACGCCGCCAAGGACAGCGGCCTGTCCGCCCGAGCTTTCGGAGTCTACTGGTCGCTGAAGGACGACAGGGAGCTTGCTGGTGCCGGTACCGTCGCAATGGAGCTGGCGCGGTCATCCGAGTCGCTGCTTGCCCGCTTCCCCAATGCGCGAGTCAATGCCGACGAGCAGCGCAAGCTGCGTGCAGCGCTCTACCGTCCGCTTCTGGGGCTGGACAAGGACAAGCGCGGGCGGGTCGTGGAGATCATCCTCACGATCCTGCTCGGCGGCGATGGCGATGCGAGCGCGTAAGAGAACCCGCCAGCTCCTCTGCCAACGCGTGGAGGACTGGTCTCGACGGTTAAGGGTTGAACCTCGGATCGTCCGTGTGCAGACCATGACGCGCAAATGGGGTTCGTGTTCGACGACCGGCATCATCACGCTGGCCGTGGATCTTGTTGATCAGACCTCGGGCTTTCAAGATTTCGTCATTGCCCACGAGCTCTTGCATCTGCGGATACCCAATCACGGTAGAGTATTCAAGACATTAATGAGTGCATATGTGCCAAACTGGAAGAAATTCAATATTTGTAGATAATTAATTGTAATTAATTCATTTGATTTTTACTCCTTTTAATAGCCGTCAACATCACATATCCATAACAATTCCATTGTGTTATCTTAGTCCATCATGCGCCAGAGGGTGGCGGTGAAGGTGCCGTCGTGGTCGCCGTCCAGCGGTGAGAGGCGCAGCCGGCCGTCGCCGGGGCGGCCGTCCAGCGGGTTGACCAGGGGCGCCGGGCGGAAGGCGGGATGGCGGGCGAGGAAGGCCTGCACCCGCTCCTCGTTCTCCACGGCCAGCAGGCTGCAGGTGGCGTAGACGAGGCGGCCCCCCGGCTTGACGCGCGCCGCGGCGAGGTCGAGCAGCCCGTCCTGCAGGGCGGTGAGGGCGGCCAGCGCGGGGGCGGGGCGCTGCCAGAGGTCGGGGTTGCGGCGCAGGGTGCCGCTGCTGGAACAGGGCGCGTCCACCAGCACGCCGTCCGCCGGCGGGAGGCGGGGCAGGCGCTGGCCGTCCCAGGCGTGTCCCCTCAGGTTGAAGACCTGCAGGCGCCTGGCCCGGCGGCGCAGTTCGGCCAGGCGGGCGGCGCTCACCTCGCAGGCCTCCACCACGCCCTTGCCCGCCATGGCGTCGGCCAATTGCAGGCTCTTGCCGCCCGCCCCGGCGCAGAGGTCCAGCCAATGCTGTCCGGGGGCCGCCCCGCAGAGGGCGCCGATGGCCTGGCTGGCCGGATCCTGCAGGACGAAGGCCCCCTGGCGGTAGGCGGTGGTGGCGTAGAGGTCCTCCCGGCACTCCAGGCGCCAGGCCGCGGGCAGGCGCGGATGGGCTACCGCGCTGGCGGGAATGGCCTCCAGCAGGCGACGCAGCGGCGCCTCGGGCCGGCGGGCGCGGATCCAGAGGGAGGGTGGACGCAGGCAGGCGAGGGCGAGGGCGGCGGCGTCCACCCCGGCGGGCAGCCCGCGGCGGATCCAGTCGGGCAGACGGGGCGCCGCCACGCCGGGCAGGCGGCGGGCCGCCTCGCGCAGGGCGGCGGGCGGTCCCGCTTCCGAGGCGGCCAGCTCCTCCAGGC
>JAUXWS010000045.1 GCA_030685015.1 bacterium | reverse complement strand
TGCCCCTTGATCGAGCCGGATTCAACACAATTTCGCCGGTTTTTGAACACGTCTGCTCAGAAAGTTAGGGTCAGATTCGATCCGCAAAAAGCGGCGCCCCGAACCAAGTGGCCCGGGGCGCCTTTGAAGTCGGTCGGCAGCCGGTCGGCTGGGAAGAGCCGGTCGCTGAGGACAGCGGGGATTACTTCATCAGGACCATCTTCTTGGTCTCGACCGAGCCACCCGCCTGCAGGGCGTAGAAGTACACGCCGCTGGTCAGGTTGGAGGCGTCGAGCGTGACGCTGTACTGGCCGCGCTCCACCATGCCGTTGACCAGGGTGGCCACCGTGCGGCCGGCCAGGTCGAAGACCTTCAGGTTGGCGAAGGCGGTCTCATCCATGGAGAAGGTGATGGTGGTCGTCGGGTTGAAGGGGTTCGGCACATTCTGGCCCAGGGCGAAGCCGGAGGGCAGCTCGTCGGCGCCCACCTGCGGGCACTCCGTGCACTGGGAGACGCAGAGGTTGAAGGCCCCCGCGGCGCTGCTGTAGCCGTCCACCGAGATGTAGTAGGTGCCGGCGGGCAGGAAGCAGCACTCGATCGTGGACTGCAGACCTCCAAAGTCGTCGTTGCCGGCCACCAGCAGGCCGTTCACGTCCCAGATGCCAAGAACCGTGTCATACGCCGAACCCGCCAGGGTGAAAGTGAACTCGGCGTCGCAGGGCAGGTCAACCACATACCATGCATCCCGGCTGGCGCCGATTGCAGTGGAGCCAAACTGGTTGAAGTCAAGCGTGCACAGCAGGTGCGTGACATCAAGGTAGGCACCGGTGGTGTCCGTGTAGGGGGCCACCGTGCTGCCGGTGACGCACTCGCCCACGGCGATGGGATAGGCGCCGCTCATCACGTTGTTGGCGGGCGGGGGCGGCGGGGGAGCACACTCCGTCCACACCGTGGTGACCACGCCATTGCCCAGGATGTCGGCGTTGCTGTAACGATCGATGCGCAGGTAGTAAGTCACGCCCGTCAGGAAAGTGAACTCGCTGCAGCGCAGGTAGGTCCGCCAGCCGCAGGAGCTGAGTCCATCGCGGTAGTAGACTTGTGTCAGCGTGCCGGCGCAGTCACCCGTGTAGATGCGCAGGTCGGTGTCGAAGTTGGAGTCGCCGGCGCAGGTCTCCAGGTCGAGGCCCGTGCCCGTGCCCACCCAGTAGAACCAGAGGCGGGCATGGTCCGTGCCATACCAAGTGGTGGTGCCGAAGGGGATGGCGAAAGCGGAACACGCATCGTTGAGGACCGGCACAATGGCGCCGTCCTCGTAGGCCGCCTTCTGCTCGGCCTGGGTCTTCTCAGCCGCCAGCACCGGCGCCGTGAGGCCGGCCACCAGGCTGAGCAGGACCAGTGTCTTCAGGTTGCTCATGGGATCCTTCCTTTCCAAAGTTCAGGGGTTGTGTCCAAACTCAATACACCCAGCCCTGCCACGGGTTCATTCAGCGGTCAATGTGGAAGGCTCAGGTTTTAAGGCTGCAAGGGTCAGAGCAAGCGGGGTGCCAATTCGTGAGGAATAGCCATATCTATTGATAGCGAATGGGTTTCTCGTTGAATGATGGGTCATACATCGTGAAGCCCGCCGGATTCCTTACAGCGATGTCGCTATTTGCACACAAAGAACCATCTGCTGGTTGAAAGTCACCATGCCCGTTAATGATAATCCCCCGTCGATATCCCCTACAACTCCTCCTGCCTCCCCGACGGCCCGACGGGTTGGATCGCAGTCTCGAAAAACAGGGGCCCGCATCACTTGAGGAGGATCAACTTGCGATTGCGGGAATAGCCATTGACCTCCAGGCGGCATACATAGATGCCACTGGCCAGTCGGTCATCCTGAAAGTTGACGCGATGGATCCCGCCCGCCCTGATGCCATCCGCCAGAATTGCCACTTGACGGCCGTGAAGGTCGAGGATCTCCAGCCGGACACGGGCCGGATCGTCAAGTTCATACGCGATGGTTGTGGCGGGATTGAAGGGATTGGGATAGGGCGCATGAAGGAGGGTTCGCGCGGGACGCCGCCCGCCCCTTTCTGCCTCCACCTCGACCTCCTCCCACGGACCAAGGCTGCCGTCCGGGTTGACGTTCTGCAGAAAAATGTCGCCCGCAGCGTCAGCGCGCTGATCCTTCCACACGGCGATCAGCTGGCCGGAGCCGCCGGTCGCCGCGGTCAGGTTGCCCCGGGGCGCCAGGACTGTGCTGGCGGTGGTGACAGCCGGTTCCCAGACCGCCTCCCCGTCATTCCCCACCGCCTGGACCAGCATCTGGCAATTCATCACATCCGTGGGGAAGTGGAGATGGCCCACCAGGCTGTGATCCTCGTCGCCGCGCACCGCCACAACCGAGTGCCGGTCGGAGGCGGCGAGGGGATGCAGCACCAGGCCGCCCGGCCCCCAGAGCCGCTCCCCCGTCGAGGACAAACGCTGCCCGGCGATGCCCATCAGATTCTGGTCCAGATCGGTGATGCGGTAGTAGAGCTCGATGGCGGCCGGCCCCTCGCCCGTCTCGTCGATCACAAGGCGGGGCTGGTCCTGCAACTCGCCGGCTGTGGTGGACAGCGGCACGCCGTTGGCCGTCCAGGCGGGAACGCCACTCTCCAGCAGGTGTTGGGCGTAGGCGTGCAATTGATTGTCGCGGCTGTCGTACCAGAAGCACCAGGCGCCACCCGCGCCGTCCGCCCGCAGGTCGGGGCGCATCTGCGGCCCGAAGCCGCCCGCCGTCTGGATGGCCACGCCCAGTCCGGCCCACGCCGGCTGGCCGGCGCTGTTGAAGCGTTGCACGACGAGATGCTTGGGCGACCAGAACTGCGACCCCTGCGCCGCCAGGAACTGCAACAGCACCGCGTCGCCGGGGGCGGGAGCCAGCCGGGGAATGGACAAGGGGAACTCGCCGCTGAGGGTGATCACCGCCGGCGTCCAAAGGTCGGCGCCGTCGGCGTCCACCTTGCGCAGATGAAGAACGGCGTCCTCCTGCCACGCGAAGACGACGTTGCCCTCCGTCGTGACACAAATGCGCGGATCGGGCTCGAAGCCTTCGTTGTCGGAGATGGCCTGGCCGTCCGCGCCCCAGAGGAAGTCTCCGTCCGGGCTGATGCGGTAGGCCGTGATGTCGCGATCCGCCCCGCGGCGGATGTCGTTGATGGCGACAATGGCGCAATCCGCCTGGTCCACGGCCAGGTCATAGTCGGTGATCCACGTGTCTTGCGGGTGACCGCTCACCAGCAGGCCGTCCTCCCACTGGGGCACGCCATCGGCATCCAAGCGCTGCAGCCAGGTGTCGTAGTTGCCGGAGCCGTTGTCCTGCCAGCTGATGTAGCAGCCACCGTCGCCGGTGGCGACGATCTTGGGCAAGGACTGCTCGCCGGCGCGTCCGCAGATGAGCAAATTCGCGGCGGGATCCTCCGGCCACTGCGCCCGCAGGGCCGAGGCCGCCAGGATCAGCAGCATGAGTCTCATCATGACATCCTCCTTCCGTCAGCGGACCAGCAGGCACTTCGCGGCCGGCGAGGCGCCCTGCGGCGTCCATAGGCGCGCCAGATACAGACCGGAGGGCAGGACACCGCCCATCGTGTCCCGGCCGTCCCAGCGGGCCTCGCGCCGGCCCCTTCCCTGCACCCCCAGCGACTGAGAGAACAGGCGTCGTCCCCGCAAGTCGAAAATCTCCAGCCGGACGGCGCTCGACTCCGTCAGCTCATATACGATCCACAACGTTGGATTGAAGGGGTTGGGCGCCAACCCCAGAATGTGGGGCGAACGCGGGCGGTCCCCCACATCCGGCCTGGGGCGGGGCGCCACCATTGTCCCGTCGTCGCGCAGGGCCAGGCTGTGGAAGGCTCCCGCCGCCACGGCCACAAAACCGCTGTTGAGAGTGGGCACCGTGCACTGGCCCCGCTCGTTGGAACCCCAGGCCACCAGGGAGCCGCTCTCCTTCAAGCCCAGGCTGTGCTCGGCCCCCGCCGCCACAGCCACGAAGCCGCTGTTTGGCCAGGGGACGTTGCACTGGCCTTCCGTGTTGGAGCCCCAGGCGGCCACCGAGCCGTCCGTCCTGAGTCCCAGGCTGTGGTTCCAGCCCGCCGCCACGGCGACGAATCCTGTGGCCGGCGTGGGCACCGCGCACTGCCCGTCGCCATTGAAGCCCCAGGCCCACACGCGGCCTTCCGTGTCCAGCCCCAGACTGTGATGGAGTCCTCCGGCCAGCGCGGAATAGACAACACCCTCCGGCGCGTCGCACTGGCCGTGGGAGTTGTAGCCCCAGGCCGCCACCGAGCCGTCCTCGAGCAGGGCCAGGCTGTGGTAGCGGCCGGCCGCCACGTCCTGCGCCTCGCCGGCAAGGGACGGCACTTCACATTGCCAGAACTCGTTCTCGCCCCAGGCCGCCACGAGCCCCTCCGTCGTCACGGCCAGGTGGTGGCGGAAGCCGGCGGCGATCCTGGTGAAGGCGACGCCAAAGGGCGGGTTTGTCTCGAACCCTTCCCAGTCCAGTCCCCAGTCCGCCACGTTGCCGTTCCCGCGCAGGGCCAGACCGCGCTCGTGTCCGCCGGCGATGGCCACAAACCCAGCATTGGGCACCGGCACCCCTGCCTGGGCGTGCTGGTCGCTGCCCCAGGCCTCCAGGGTGCCATCCCCCCGTACGCCCAGACTGTGAAAGGATCCCGCCGCAATGCCGGACCACCCCAGGTTGGGAGCCGGCACCAAGCCCTGGTCCAGGCCGTTGTCCCCCCAGACACCCAGGATGCCGACATTCGTGAGGCACAGGCTGTGGCGCAGGCCGCCCGCCACGGCCACGACGTCCCCAATCCAGGACGGGACCTCGCACTGCAGGAAGCTGTTGTCGCCCCAGGCGGCGACGGAGCCGTCGGCGCGGATGGCCAGGCTGTGCAGGCCACCGGCGGCCAGGGCGGTGAAGCCCTGGTTGGGCGTCGGCGTATCACACTGGCCGAAATCGTTGTAACCCCATGCGACCAGCGCGCTGTCAATCTTCAAGGCGAGACTGTGCAGGCCGCCGCCGCTGATCATGGTGAAGCCCGTGTTGGGGATGGGCACGGCGCACTGGCCGAAATCGTTGCGTCCCCAGGCGACGATGGTGCCATCCTCCCGCAGGGCCAGACTGTGGTAGCCGCCGGCGGCGATGGCCGTGAATCCGCTGTTGGGCGACGGCACATTGCACTGGCCATAGCTGTTCGATCCCCACGCCACGATGGAGCCGTCCTGGCGCAGAGCCAGGCTGTGGCTGCCCCCGGCCGCCATGGCCAGGAAGCCCGCGTTGGGCTCCGGCACTTGGCACTTCCCCGCCAGGTTGTCGCCCCAGGCCACGATGGTGCCGTCCTGGCGCAGGGCCAGGCTGTGGCGTTCGCCGCCGGACACGGCCACCACCTGCTCCAGCTGGTCGGGAGTGGCCAGCACCTGGACGCCCCATCCCACGATGGATCCGGTGCCCTGGACCGGCCCCGCGTTGGCCAAGGCCAGCAGGAGAAGCACCTGCCGCGCGCCGCGCGCGAGTCGCTTGTGCGAAGGAGTCATGGAAATCATCTCGCTTTGTTCGGCCGGGGGAAGCTGCCATTCCCGGGGCGCCGGAAGAAGTTTTTCTTTCAACGGGCGATGCAAGGTCTTGCCTCGCCCCTGCCCGAAGCCCACGTTGGGATCCGTTCAACACACAGCTTGGTGCAACCACCCGCCCCCGCGGGAGAGAGGATCCTGAGATGAGTTTGTGGAAACTGGCCGGCCAGCCTTGGTCGGCTCTCATCGTGCTGCTTGCCCTGGTCGCCGCCGCGCGCGCCGACGTCAACGTGGTCAATTCATCCTTCGTCTGGGTGCCGGCCCATGTGGTGGTCGAGGAAGGGCAATCCGTCCATTGGGCCTGGACCGGCCTGCACAACGTGGCCGAGGTGGACGGACCCGCCGACAACGTCTGGAACGGCACCGGCTTCCGCAGTGGCAGCGCCACCAACGGCGGCGCTTACAGCGTCACCTTCGCGCAGACCGGCCTCCACTACTACGTCTGCGAACTACACGCCGCCATGGGCATGCGCGGCACGGTGCTGGTGGTGCCGGCCGGCACCCAGCACACGGTGGTCGGCTCCGGGACGACCTGGTCGCCCGCCAATCTCACCCTCAATCCAGGGGACACCGTCTTCTGGCGATGGACCGGTTCGCACAATGTGGCCGAGGTGAACGGCCCGGCCGACAACAATTGGAACGGCACCGGCTTCCGCAGCGGCGCGGCCACCAACGGCGGCAGCTACAGCCAGACTTTCACGACGCCCGGCCTGCGCCATTACGTCTGTGAGATCCACGCCGCCATGGGCATGCGCGGCACCATCTCCGTGCCGGACCCCTGCGCCGACCCCATGCCGCTCCCCACCTCGCTCCAGATCGCTTATGACGTGAACAGCCACACCGTCAACCTGAGCTGGGATGCGGTCAGCGAAAGCATGGAGGGCTGCCCGATCACGCCCCTCTACACCGTGTGGGCGGGAGCGACGCCCGACGCCCTCGCCCCCCTGACCGAGACGATGGAGACCTTCCTGACCTTGCCCGCCATCGACCGCGCTTGCTACGAAATCACGGTGCGACCGGCGGGCGGCGCCAACTGAGGGCCGCCGACCCGGGCAGAGTCGACCACCCTGAGCCGCCATCGCCCTTCCGGCCAGCGCCGGGAGGGCGCTTCCATTCCTGTCGATCAGGCGAAAAGCAGGACGCTGCCCGTCCACGCCAAGGCGGCCAGGACGGCGGCCATGGTGGCCTGCGGGATCTGCGTCTTGACGTGGTCCATCAGGTCGCAGCCCGTGCACATGGAGCTGAGCACGGTGGTGTCGCTGATGGGCGAGCACTGGTCGCCGTAGACGCTGCCGTCCATCACCGCGGCAAAGCAGATCGTCATGTAGAACACAGGATGCGCCAGTCCATTGGCGTTCGCCACAGCCCAGGCCAGAGGCATGGCCAGTGGAAAGGCCACGGCGTAGGTGCCCCAGCTGGAGCCGGTGGAGAAGCTGATCAGCATGGTGATCAGCTGCAGGACCACGGGCAGGGTCCACCAGGGCAGGTGGCCGCCCAGGGCCTCCACCAACCACAGGCCGCCGCCCGCCTCCTTGCTCACGGCGCCGATCGTGATGGCCAGGAGCAGGATGACGCTGCCCGCCACCACGCCCTTCATGCCGTCCACCACGCCCGCCATCAGGGTGGTCAGCGACATGCCGCGCAGCAGCGCCATCAGGGCGGCCAGCAGCAGGGCGACGCCGAAGGCCCAGCGCACCTGGGGCACCCCTCCGGCGATGAAAGTCCCCACCGCCACGCCCACCAGGAGGCCCAGCGGCAGCACGAAACCCCACAGGCTGGGACGGAAGCCATCCGGCACATGGTCGCGGGCCAGCTCGGCGGCGGCCAGGGGGCGGGCCCCGGGGGCGTCCAGCTCGCCCGTGGTGCGAGCCCGCACCATGGCCTGGCGCAGGCGGGAACCGAGGAAGGGCGCTTTCTCGACGGAGAGCAGGAGCGTGCCCAGCACGGCGAAGATGGCGTACCAGCAAAAGGGGATGGCCGCGAAGAAGAAACGGATGCGATCTGCTTCGGTGGCCAGCCAGCTGACGCCCGCCACATAGAGGAAGCCCTGCACATAGCCTGGCCAGGCGTTGAAGGCGAGCAGGCTGGCGATGGGCGAGGCGGTGGAGTCCACCACGTAGGCCAGCTCCTCGTGGCTGACCCATTCGCGGTCGGCCACCGGCTTGATGGTGGTGCCCACCAGCACGGCGCTCACCGTGCCGCCCTGGAAGAAGAGCACGCCCAGCAGCCAGGCCGCCAGTTTGGCGCTGCGCGGTCCACGCACCCAGTGGACCGCCACCCACTCGGCAAAGGCGCGGGCCGATCCGGTGCGCGACCAGACACCCATCAGGCCGCCCAGCAGCCACAGGTAGAGGATGAGCACGCCGGCGGCGCTCTCCGTGCTCAGGCTGGGCACCAGCACCTGCTCCGTGATGTCATAGTGACCCAGCAGCAGCGCCCCGCAGGCGATGCCGGCCAGCAGGCTGGAAAGGGGCTCGCGGGTGATCCAGCAGAGGAGGACGGCGGCCAGGGCGGGCAGCAGGGACCAGGGGCCCCAATGGTGGGCGGCGTCGAACCTGACCCGTTCGGGGGGCCCACCGTCGATGGCCGGTCGCAGGACGATCTCCATGCGCCGCGCCGGCTCTTCCCCCGCCGCATTGAGCCGCACCAGGCTTTCCGGCCTGAGGACGCTCTCTTCCCAGGCAAGTGAAACGGGCAGGGGCAGGGTCTTGCCGCGCCACTGGTAGGTGGGGGCCTCCGCCGTTCCGCCCGTCTCCACCACCACGGCCTCGGCGGTCCAGACGGGGGGCACCCTGCGCCCGGCATGCCAGGAGAGACCCAGCAGGACCAGCAGGAGCCAGAGGGCCGGCGATGACAGGCGGCCAAAGAGGAGGGGCCAGCGGGCGGGACCCATCCTCATCCCTTCAGGCGGCCGCGGAAGAAATCCAGGGCCGCGGGGTTGGCCAGGGCTTCGGCATTGTCCACCGGGCGCCCGTGGATCACCTGCTTGACGGCCAGCTCGCTGATCTTGCCGGAGCGGGTGCGCGGAAGGTCCGCCACCTGGAGGATGCGAGTCGGCACGTGGCGGGGCGTGGCGTTGTCACGGATGCGACGGCGGATGCGCTCCTCCAGCGCCTGGTCCAGCGTCAGCCCGTCGCGCAGCTTGACGAAGAGGACGACCCGTTGATCACCATGCCAGTCCTGTCCCACCACCAGGGCCTCCTCCACCTCCGGCACCTGCTCCACCTGGCGGTAGATCTCCGCGGTGCCGATGCGCACGCCACCGGGGTTCAAGGTGGCGTCGCTGCGCCCCAGGATGACGAAGCCGCCCGCCGCCGTGTGCAGGGCCCAGTCCCCGTGGTGCCAGATCCCGGGGTAGCGCTGGAAATAGGCGTCCCGGTAGCGGCTGCCGTCTTCATCACCCCAGAAGCCGGTGGGCATGCTGGGAAAAGGCCGGCGGCAGACCAGCTCGCCCGCCTCGCCCACAAGCCCGCTCCCCTGCGCATCCACCACGGCCACGTCCATGCCCAGGCCCGGCCCCTGGATCTCGCCGCGGCGCACGCCCTGGAGCGGATTGCCCAGCACGAAGCAGCTGACGATGTCCGTGCCGCCGCTGATGCTGGCCAGGAGCTGGTCCGCCTTCACGCTGCCGTACACCCAATCGAAGCTCTCGGGCAGAAGGGGCGAGCCCGTCGAGAGGATGGCGCGCAGCTCCGTCAGCCGGTGGCTGGCGCGCGGTCGCAGGCCGGCCTTGGCGCAGGCGTCCAGATACTTGGCGCTGGTGCCGAAGACCGTGATGCCGGATTCGTCGCACAGATCCCACAGCGCCGCCGGACCGGGGTGGAAGGGACTGCCGTCCCACAAGACCAGCGCCGCTTCGGAGGCCAGGGCCGAGACCAGCCAGTTCCACATCATCCAGCCGGTGGTCGTGTAGTAGAAGAGGCGGTCGGCCACTCCCAGGTCGGTGTGGAGACGATGTTCCTTCAGATGTTGGAGCAGCGTGCCGCCCGCCCCGTGCACCAGGCACTTGGGCTTGCCCGTGGTGCCGCTGGAATAGAGGATGTAGAGCGGTTGTTCGAAAGGGAAGCGCGCCCATGCGGATTTGGAGGGCGCCAGCTCCAGCCAGAGTCGCATATCCACGGAGTCGGGCAGGGCGTCCAGGTCCAGCACTGCCTCCTCCTCCGCGGCACGGTTGGGGATGACCAGGGTGCCGCGCAGGCCGGGCAGCCCGGCGCGGATCTCCTGCAGGCGCGGCAGGCAGTCCACCCACTGTCCCTTCCAGGAGTAGGCATCCACGCCCACCAGCCAGACGGGCTCCACCTGCCCGAAGCGGTCCAGCACGCCTGCGGCGCCGAAATCGGGCGAGGCGCTGGTCCACACTCCGCCCAGGCTGGTCACGGCCAGCATGAGGGCAAGGGTCTCTGGCAGGTTGGGGGCCACCGCCGCCACGCGATCACCCGGCCGCAGGCCCGCCGCCTCGAATCCCGCCCGCAGGCGCAGCACGGCGTCCCGCAGCCGGTCGCGGCTCCAGGTGTCCCGCCGTCCGCGGTCGTTGGCCGCCAGCAGGGCCGGCTCCGGACCGCTGCTCCGCAGCAGGTTCTCGGCGTAGTTAAGACGCGCCGCGGGAAACCAGCGGGCGCCGGGCATGCGATCCGCCCCCGCCAGCACGCGGTCTCCCATCTCCCCCTCAACGGCGCATGTGTCCCAGACCAGGCGCCAGAAGGCCGCCGGCTCCGTCACCGACCAGGCGTGCAGGGCGGCGAAATCCGGCAGGGGGTGGCCGGCGGCGTCCTCCGCCGCGCGGCGGAAGGCCTCCATCCGGCAGGCGCGGACGCGGTCGGGCGCAGGCTGCCACAGCAGGTCGCCACTGGCGTGGATCATGACGGGCTCCGGGTGATGTTTGTGCTGCGGGTTAAGTAGGACTTTCCCGGGCGCGGGGCAACACAGCGCCCTGGTGTCAGGTGTGGATCCATCCGCGGACAGTCCTCGGACAGACGACTCTCACACGACCACGCTGCATGTGCGGGCATGCGCCCAGACTTGACAAGAGGTTTGGACAGATTTGGGGTGAAGGAAGGGATCTTCCCCGGGGGAAGCCCGGGGGAAGCCCGGGGGAAGCCCGGGGGAAGCCCGGGGGAAGCCCGGGGGAAGCCCGGGGGAAGCCCGGGGGAAGCCCGGGGGAAGCCCGGGGGAAGCCCGGGGGAAGCCCGGGGGAAGCCCAGGGGAAGCCCGGGGGAAGCCCAGGGGAAGC
>JAUXWS010000044.1 GCA_030685015.1 bacterium | reverse complement strand
CCTGGCAGGTGTTGCCGCCCGGCTGTACGGCCCTTCGGCAAGACAGCCGGCAATGGGTGCGTCTCGCCAGAGCCGGAGAATATCCCGGCGGGCGAGTGTCGCGCCGGACGGGCGATCTGTTGCCCCAAGTGGGGAGGTAGTCGGGGGCTGTCTGGATTGCCGATCAGGTGTCCGACCCATGGTCGGACACTTGTGCAAAAAGTGCCGCCCTTGGTGGGTCAGCGTGGCGCCCAGCCTTTCTCTTCAAGAAGGATGCGCGGCTCCGGCAGGCAGCGCCGCGCCGCCTCCACCTTGTGGAAGTCCAGGCCATCCAGGTCGGGGCGGACAAGCAGATCGGCCTGGGAGCGCCGGTGGTCCACGTTGTGCATCTGGATGATGAAACAGGCTTGGCGCATCACGTCGATGGGGCCGCGCCGCTTGTCGTCCAGGAGGGGGTGAGAGACATCCACCGCCACCACCACGGCGGCGACCATGGACACCCCATGCCACCGGTCGGACTCCTCCATGACGACGGCTCGGATGAGGGCCCTGCTCAGCAGGGCAAGGGCTGTTTACGGCCCTCGGCGTCCACCCGCACGAAGGTGACGGTGGTGGCGAAGATCTCCTCGCCGATGGCGGCGCCGCCCACGCTGCCGGTCGGACTGGCGCCCTCGCTGCCGGCGCGCACGACCAGGACATCGTAATCCACGGAGGTCCTGCCCTGGCGGGCACGGCGGATGTCCAGCTTGAGCAGGCTGCCCGCCCGCACGTTGTGGCGGAACTCCACGCGGTTCATGGCCACCGTCACGAAGCGGCAGCCGGGGTAGTCCAGGCTGGCGGCGATCCAGGCCGTCTCGTCCACCCACATGAGCAGGTAGCCGCCGAAAAGGAAGCCGTACTGGTTGAGGTGCTCGGGTCGCACGAGCAGGTGGTGTTCCATCAGGCTCCCCAATCTTGCGACCCGCCGGGTCGCACAAGCAAGTGGTGTTTCATCAGGCTCCCCAACCATGCGACCCGCCGGGTCGCACGAGCAGGTGGTGTTCCATCAGATCCTCTATTTGAACTCCCAGGCCGTGCGGGCACCCAGCTGCCGCTCCCGCTCCACGCGGTTCCGCTCCCGGACCAGGGCGGCGCGGCAGACGATGCCGAGCAGGCGGCCCTCCTCGTCCTGGACGGGCAGGAAGTCCGTCGAGGCTTTGTCCATGTGGGCGGCCAGCTCGGCCAGGGTGCTGTCGGCCAGGATGCGGGGCGCCCGCTGGGCCACATCGGCCACGCGGATGATGTGCAGGGCCTTCTCCTGGCCGAGGATGAAGCGCAGGTCGGCGAAGTCCAGCAGGCCGGTCACACGGCCCTCCCCGTCCACCACCACCAGGTCCTTGAGATCGTGCTCGGTGAAGGCCGGGAGGATCTCCGCCAGCAAGGCGGCGCCGGGCACGACGGGGCGCCGCTTGTCCAGCAGCTCCGCCACACGGCGGTCGGCCAGGCGGGCGGCGGGATCCTCCTCGTCCAGCAGGTTGGCCTTGCGCAGCTTGTAGAGGTAGAGGGAGCGCTCCTTGGTCAGCAGCTGGATGACGAGGGTGGAGGCGGCCACGCTCACCATCAGGGGCAGCACGAGATCGTAGTTGCCCGTCATTTCCACCAGCAGGAGGAAGGCGGTGAGGGGGATGCCGTTCATCCCGGCCAGGACCGTGCCCATGCCGGCCAGGATGAAGATGACGGGATCGGGGAAGATGCCCAGCAGGGCCGTGCCCTGGCCGATGGCCCCGCCCAGCATGGCGCCGATGAAGAGGCTGGGGGCGAAGATGCCACCGAAGCCGCCCAGTTCGATGTTGAGGGCGGTGAGCAGGATTTTGGCGGCCATCAGGAGGAGGGCGACGAGGAGGGGGAATTCCCCTGCGAGCAACTGGTTGATGCCGTGGTAGCCCACGCCCAGCACCTGGGGCAGGCGCAGGGCGACGATGCCCAGCACCAGGCCGGCGATGGGCGGGAAGATCCAGCGCGGCCAGGCGCGCAGGCGACCCCAGACCAGGCGGGCCAGGAGGCCGGACCAGCGGCTGAAGGCGACGGAGGCGGCGCCGCCCAGGGCGCCCAGCAGGAGGAACCAGGGCAGGAGCGCGGCGCCGGGCACCTGGAATGCGGGGATGAGGAAGACGGCCTCGTGCCCGGTGAGGGTGTGGCTGACCACGTTGGCCACCACGCTGGACATGATGAGCACGCCAAAGGTGACGTCCCGCAGGTCGTTGAGGAGGATGATCTCCAGCGTGAAGAAAACGCCGCCCAGGGGCGCGTTGAACATGGCGCTGATGGCCGCGCCGGCCCCGGCCGCCACCATCACCTTCATGCGGCCCGGCGAGACGTGGAAGAACTGCCCCAGCCAGGAGGCGATGCCGGCCCCGAACTGCACGGCGGGGCCCTCCGGTCCCACGCTGCCGCCCGTGCCGATGT
This sequence comes from bacterium, assembly GCA_030685015.1. Classification (NCBI taxonomy): domain Bacteria; species bacterium. The sequence continues at coordinate 48,956 of JAUXWS010000044.1, read as the reverse complement.
TGAGCGCCGGGGCGACGAAGTGGAAGAGGGTGGTGCGCGGCTCGATCAGGCCGTCCCTCTGTTTGAGGGATTTCATCACCTCCACCACCCCCTTGCGCGCCGCGATCTCCGGCCATAGCCAGGACATGAGCGCCTGGAGGATGCCGCCCAGCACCGGGATGAAGAGGAGGGAGGTCCAGGGCAGGGAGGCGAAGCTCTCCTCGTCCGCATGGAAGAAGAAATGCTGGAAGAGCAGCATGAGCCGGACGAAGAAGGCGCCCAAGAGGCCGGCGGCCACGCCGATGACGAGGCTGTAGAAGAGGGTCAACCCGTACTCGGAGTGCTCGTGGGTGCGCAGCCAGGTGCGCAGGCGGGTCAGGCGGGAGCGGAGGTCGTCGCGCAGCATCATGGGCACAAGGTAGGAACAGCGGGCTTGGCCGCGGCCAGGCGCGGGCGGCGGCATGCGGGGCGATTGGTAGCTTTGGCCCGTCGAATCGCAGACGGGTGGAAGGAGACAACGTGGGTCGCAGCCGGGTGAAGGGGAGCCTCAAACGGGCCGTGCATGATCATCCGGGGGAGATCCTCACCAGCAGCGCGGCCATGCGCGAGCGCCGGGGCCGCTGGGCGGAGGCCCTGGGCGAGGGGGCGCCGCTCCACCTGGAAGTGGGGATGGGTCGCGGGCGCTTCCTGGCCGAGTTGGCGGCGCGGCCTGAGCCGGTCAACTACCTGGGCCTGGAATTGAAGCCCGACCGCTGCGTCACGGCGCGGCAGAAGCTGCTCAAGCAGACGCGGCGGCCCTTCACCCTGCTCAACGCGGCGGCCGAGATCCTGCCCCAGATCTTCGCCCCGGGGGAGTTGGCGCGGATCTACCTCAACTTCCCCGACCCCTGGCCCTCCGTCGTCTACCGCAACCGGCGCCTCTTCGGGGAGGGCTTTCTGCGCGTCTACCAGACGCTGCTGGCCGAGGGGGGCGAGCTGTGGTTCCGCAGCGACCAGCCCGCCTGCCACGCCGAGCTGCTCGCCTCGCTGCCCCGCCACCTGCGGGTGGTGGAGGAGGGATGCGATCTTCACTCCCGGGAATCGGCCCTGTCCCAGGTCAGGACCGAGTACGAGCGCCGCTATCAGGCCGCCGGCGCCTCCATCCATTTCGCGCGGCTGGTCAAGGCCACCACCCGGATCGAACTGGTCCGGTCGGACGATTGAAAGGACATGACATGCACGCCGCATTCCGCGACCGCTTCTTCGAGGCCATGGGCGACGGCGTCGCCTTCCTGGCCGCACCGCCCGAGGTGCTGCGCAACAGCGACACGGAGTATCGCTACCGCCCCGACAGCACCTTCTGGCAGCTGACCGGCCTGAGCGAGCCGGAGGCGGTGGCCGTGCTGCTGCGCGAGGGGAAGGAGCGCCGCTTCATCCTCTTCCTGCGGCCGCGCAATCCGCTGATGGAGATGTGGAACGGCCGGCGGCTGGGCCCGGAGGGAGCGCGCCGGCAGTTGGGCGCGACGGCGGCCTGGTCCATCGAGCAGTTCCCCGCCCGCATCGAGGAGCTGCTGAAGGGCCACGAGCGGCTCTTCCTGCCCCTGGACGGCGGCGCCCTGCAGACCCAGGTGCTGGGTGTGCTCAACCGGCTGGTGCGCAAGCGCCGCCAGCCGGGGCCCTTGCCCGCCGAGCTGCGCGACGTCCGCCGCCTGGCCGGCGAGCTGCGCCTGCGCAAGACGCCGGACGAGCTGGCGCTGATGGAGCAGGCCGCCGCCGTCACGGGCGAGGCCTTCCGCGAGGTCTTCCGCCACACCCGGCCCGGGGTGGCCGAGTACCAGCTGCGCGCTGTTTTCCCCCTGGTCTACGGCCTGCATGGCGGGGACTGGGCCTTCGAGACGATCGTGGCCACCGGCGCCAACGCCTGCGTCCTCCACTATGTGAGCTGCCGCGACACGGTGCGCGAGGGGGACCTCGTCCTCTTCGACGCCGGCGCCGAGATGGGCCACTTCGCCGCCGACGTGACCCGCACGATTCCCGCCTCCGGGCGTTTCAGCAAGCACCAGGAGGCGCTCTACCACATCGTGCTGGCCGCCCATCAGGCCGCCGTGGAGACAGTGGCGCCGGGCGCCACCCTGGACGAGGTGCACGGCGCGGCCGCCCGCGTCATCACCCAGGGCCTGCTTGACCAGGGGCTGCTCAAGGGGAGGTTGGAGACGCTCATGGCGCGGCAGGCCTACAAGCGCTGGTTCCCGCACGGCACCTCCCACTGGCTGGGGCTGGACGTCCACGACACGGGCGACTACGCCCTGGACGTGGCGCCGCGTCGCCTGGAGGAGGGCATGGTCGTCACGGTGGAGCCGGGCCTCTACCTGCCCGCCGACGACAGGAAAGTGCCGGAGAAGTGGCGGGGCACGGGCATCCGCATCGAGGACGACGTGCTGGTCACCACCTCCGGGCGCCGCTTGTTGACCGAGGACATCCCTCGCACACCGCGCGAGATCGAGGCCGCCATGCAGACGCGGTCGCGCTACCTGAAGGCCCTGCCCCAGCCGAAAACCCCGGCCGCACCTGTGGCCGCGGCCCCGGCCGCGCGCCGGCGCCAGGGGTCTGTCGGCAAGTAGGTTGGGGGAGATCGTCCCAGAGATGGAGGTGCCACATGCGCGTCGTGCTCACCGGCGCCACCGGCTTCCTGGGCGGAGCCCTGCTCACGGCCCTGCTCGAGCGCGGCGACGAGGTGCTGGCCCTGGGCCGTGACCCCGCGGCGCTGGGCCGCCGTCTGCCCGCCGGGGTGGGGGCCGGCCGCTTCGATCTGGCGGAGCCCCTGCCGCCGGAGGGTCTGCGCCAAGGTGACGTGGTGATGCATTGCGCGGCCCTGCTGGGCAACGCCCGCGCCGGCCGCGGCGAGTACCTGCGCACCAACACGGAGGCGACCCTGGTGCTGGCCCGGGCCGCCCGGGAAGCCGGCGCCGTGCTCTTCCAGTTCGTCAGCAGCGTCTCCGCCAACGGGCCGGAGGGCGACGAAGGGAATCCCCTGCGGGAGGAGAGCCCTTTCCGTCCCGCCTCGCTCTACGGGGAGAGCAAGATGCTGGCCGAGCAGGCGCTGGCCGGCGTGGCGGGGCTGCGCGTCCAGGTGCTGCGGCCGCCCGTCATCTACGGGCCGGGGGCCAATCCCCACAGCTCGGCCAGCAAGGTCTTCCGCTTGATGGGCGGACCGCTCTTCTTCCGGCGGGGCGCAGGCGCCAACCGCTTCAACGTGATGGCCCGGGAGAACCTGGTGGCGGCCATGTTGTGGCTGGCCGGACGCGCCCTGGCCTCCCCCGGGCCGTTCCCGGGCGATCCCGCCGCCCTCCCTCCCTGTCCGGACACCTGGATGTTGCGTGACGATCCCTGCCCCACCATGCGCCAGGTCCAGGACTGGATCGCCGCCGCCTATGGCCGGCAACCCCTCATCCTGCCGCTGCCCTGGCCCCTCCTCGCCGGTCTGGGCGCCCTGGGCGACTGGCTGCGTGCCCGCGGACTCTCCTTTCCCCTCAGCCGCGAGGTGGCCCGCGGCTTCGGCACCAGCGGCTACTACAGCGACCTGCGCCGCCTGCGGGCGGCGGGCTGGGAACCCCCCGTCGAGGCCCGGGAGGCCATCCGGCGCACGGCCGGCTGGTATCGGGCGGCGGCCGGGGAGGGAGGTCCGGCCGGGCAATAAGTCGCCCGTGGCAACGTTTCAGGACAGTGATGAGCGATGCGGAACTGATCCAGGCCTGGCGCACGGGCCACGCGTGGGCTGTGACCAGGCTGGTGGAGCGCTGGCGGCAACCGCTCTACGGCTACCTGCTCCGCTTCACGGGGCAGCCGGCCGACGCGGAGGACCTCTTCCAGGACACCTGGGTACGTTTGCTGGCGGCCCTGCCGCGCTACGAGGAGCGGCAGCAGTTCAAATCCCTCCTCTTCACGGTCGCCACCCGCCTGGCCATCGACCATGCCCGGGCCCGCGGTCGCTGGCGTGGACTGCACGAGGAGGAGGGCCCGGTGCCGCTGGAGGAGAGGGCGGGCGCCGGGCTGGAGAGCTGCCCGGAATGGGTGCTGGCGGGCCGGCAGCGGACCGAGCTGCTGCGGCAGGCCATCGAGCAGCTGCCCGACGCCCAACGCAGCGTGGTGCTGCTGCGCCTGGAGGCGGGCATGAGCTTCCAGGAGATCGCCGAGGCGCAGGGCGCGCCCCTGGGCACCGTCCTGCCGCGCATGCACCGCGCCGTCAAGAATATCCGGCGCTATTTCAAGGAGCGGGGCCATGAGCAGGCCTGAGGCGTTCACCGGTCGGGAAGGGCCGGATCTGGAGCAGGGCGTGGAGCGCGACCTGAGGCTCCTGGAGGAGGTCTGGCGGGATCTGGAACCCACCCCGGCGCCGTCCAGGCTGGTGAGGGAGACCCTGTCGCGCCTGCGCCGGGAGGGCGTCGAGCCGCCCGTCAACTCCCGCCCGGCTTGGCGTACGACCCTGTCCACCGGCCTGGGCCTGGCGGCCGCCCTGCTCCTGGTGGCCGGGCTGTGGCAGGCGCGGGAGCGCCTGGGACAGGGGCCTTCCGCCCGGCCGGGCGGAAGAGCTGAGATCTGGGCGGAGGGACTGGTGCTGGCGGAGCGCTTCGAGAGCCTGGGCCAGGAGTTGGAGGCCCGCCTGGCCCGCGTGAGCCGGGAACTGGCGCTGGAGGACCTCGCATTCGAATCCGTCGGTGATGCGGCCGGGCTGCGCCAGCGGCTCGACCAACTGGCCGAAGACATGGAGGCTTTCTGATGAATACGATGACCCGCCGCCCGTCCCACCGGTGGGCGGTCCGCATCCTCTGCCTGCTGGGCATCCTGCTGCTGACCCTGCCGGCGGCGGCGCAGCGGCGGGAGGCGCCACCCCGCCAGGACGGGGCTCCCGGTCTCGAGGAAGGCCGGCGCGACGAAGTGGTCCAGTTCATCCGCGAGAACTTTCCCCTCAAGGCCCGCCTCCTGGAGGAGCTGCGTCAGCGCAATCCGGAGGAGTTCCAGCGGCGCCGCCAGCGGCTGGCCGAGGAAGTCCGCCACCTGCTGGACCTGCGTGAACGCGACAGTGAACTCTTCCGCGTCCATCTGGAAGAGATGGGTTTGCGCGACGAGCTGAACCGCTTGGCCCGCGAGGCAAGGCGCGAGAAGGCGGGAAGCAAGGAGCGCCAGGAAGCTGAACGCAAGTTGAAGGAGGCCGTCCAACGCTCCTTCGACCTGCGGCATCGCATCAAGGAGGCCGAGCTGAAGGAGTTGCGCGGCCGGCTCGCGGAGCTGGAGGGCAGCCTGGAGCGCCGGGCCTCCCGCCGGAGCGAGATGATCGACGAGCGGCTGCGGGAACTGCTGGGCAGCGGCGAGGAGGACTGGTAGCGACCCGGCGTGGTTGTGAAAAGGCGGCGGCAGGCGGATGCCCCCGGGCCGCCGCCCCGCTTGGCCCTTTCGGCGTGATTTCGCCACACTGGATCCATGACCACGCATCCCCTGCTCTTCCTGCACGGCATCCGCGGATCGCGGCTGGCCATCCGCGGCGGGACAGGACCCGAGATCATCTGGGAACTGGCCCACGAGACCCATCCCCTGGGTTTCCTGCTCTGCCTGCATCACGAGGAGCAGGGCGATCCCCTGCCCGCCGACCCGTCCCGCCCGGTCTTTCCTCTCGACCTGGAGCCAGAGATCTACGGGGACTTCCTGTCCTGGGCCGCGGCCCGCGGTCCCCTGCACGCCCCCCCCTGGGACTGGCGCCAGGAACCGTCCCGGGTGGTGCGGGAGCTGGCCGCGGATCTGCCCGACGGCAGCCTGGACGTGGTCGTGCACAGCATGGGTCTTCATCTGCTGGGCGAGCTGGTGATGATGGGCGCCCTGCCCCTCGCCCGCATCCGCCGCCTTGTCCTGGCCGCGCCCTCCTTCGGCGGCGCCCTGGACATCCAGCATGTGCTCCTCTCGGGCTGCGATCGCGAAGCGGACTGTGGAGACGCCACCGGGAACGCCTATGGCTTGCTGGTGCGCGGCTTCCCCTCGCTCTACCGCCTCTTGCCGGTGCCCGGCTATGGCTTGCTGGTGAACAGCGAGGGCTTGGCCCTGGATCCGCTGGACCTGGAGAACTGGCCGCTGGAAGCGCTGGAGGGAGAGGGGCGGCCGCACTTGCTGGCCCGCCTGCTGGAGGGCGCCCGCCGGGATCGTGCCCGCCTGCTGGGCTTCGCCGCGCGGCTGGAGGAGCTGGACAAGCGCCTGCTCATCGTCTCCGGCCAGGGTCTGCCCACTCCCTTGCGCTGTCGAATGGAAGGGCCGCGCATGTCCTGCCATGCCGTCGACCTGACGATGGGCACGGCTGGCGACGGACGCTTGGCCCTGGCGGCCCAGCGCCCCCTGGGACAGGAGCTGCCCCACGAGATCTTCGGCGACGCGGTTCGGCCCCTGGCCCATGGCGAAATCCTGCGCCACGGCGAGGTGCTGGCCCGGATCGCCGCCTTCCTCGCCTGATCCGGCCACTCCAACCTCGCACGCCCTCCAAGCAAAGCCAAGTACAGCCGTCAGGCGCGTCACGAGGAAGCCTCGCCTCCTGACCAGGGCTTGACGTGGCGATATTGATATGATATCATCAGGCTATCAATTCTGGAGGAGTGATGGTCAAGGACATCCATGTCGCCCCGCGCAGCGGCTATCCCATTGTTACGGCCTGTCTGCTGTTGATCGGCCTCTGCATCTATGCTGTTGTCTGGAGCGCCCGGACCAACCAAGTGCTTCCGGCCATCGCCGCCCTGGTGATCATGCTCGTTTGCCTCACGGTCCTGGCCGGCCTCTTCATGGTCAATCCCAACGAGGCCCGCGTCCTGCAGCTCTTCGGCCGTTACACAGGAACGGTCCGGGAGCCGGGTCTGCTCTGGGCCAACCCCTTCTTCAGCAAGGCCAAGGTCTCCCTCCGGGTGCGCAACTTCGAAACCAACAAGGTCAAGGTGAACGACAGCAACGGCAATCCGGTGGAGATCGCCGCCGTGGTCGTCTGGCAGGTGGTGGACAGCGCCGAGGCCCTTTTCGAGGTGAACGACTTCGTCAATTACGTCCATGTGCAGAGCGAATCCGCCATGCGCAACCTGGCCACGACCTACCCCTACGATTCCCATGGGGAGGACGTGATCTCCCTGGCCGGGGACACGGCCTCCGTCTCCCAGCGTCTGCAGCAGGAGATCCACGAGCGGTTGGACAAGGCCGGCGTGCGCGTGATCGAGGCCCGCATCAGCCACCTGGCCTACGCCCAGGAGATCGCCGCCGCCATGCTCCAGCGCCAGCAGGCCGCCGCCGTGGTGGCGGCGCGGCAGCAGATCGTGGAGGGGGCGGTGGGCATGGTTGACATGGCCTTGGCCAAGCTGAACGAGCGTGGCATCGTCCGGCTGGACGAGGAGCGCAAGGCGGCGATGGTGAGCAACCTGCTGGTGGTGCTGTGCAGCGATCGCCACACGCAGCCGGTGGTCAACACGGGAACGCTTTACAACTAGCGCGGGGGTGACGCAGGGACACGGCGCGCCGTGTCCCTGCGTCGGTCCGCCGCCCACACCAACCACGCGAGACGAGCATGGCCGAGCGCAAGGCATTCCTGCTCCGACTGGATCCGACCTTGCACGCCGAGCTGCAGCGCTGGGCCGACGACGAGTTGCGCTCGCTCAACGGCCAGATCGAGTACCTGCTGCGGCAGGCCCTGGCCCAGGCAGGCCGCCGCCCCGGCCTCGACAACCCGCCGGCGGAACACGAGGAGGAGACATGAACCCGCGCACCATCAGGATGATCATCGTGTTGCTGATCCTGGCCTTGGGCCTGCTGGTTCTACAATTCAGGCAGCCGGCGGCGGACGGCGAGGGAATGGTGTGGGCGCCGGCCATCGCCCTGCTGGCCGTGGCCGCCACCCTGCTGGGCCGCCGTGCGCACGGCAAGGCCGCGGAGGGAGCCGACGCGCCGGGCGGACGGCCCGTTTTGCCCCTGGCTCTGCGTTTGGGGCTGGCGGGCGCGACCCTTGCCCTGGCCGCCTTCCTCTGGCTGTGGCAAACCAGGACCCCGCCTTCTGGGCAGCCGGCCGCCTCGCAGGTGGTGGAGGGCCAGAGTGGCGACCCGCTGGTCTGGATCATCCTGGCCTCCTCATCGCCCTTCCCCTGGGGATGGTCCTGGTCCGCAGGCTGACCAGGGATCACGACCGTCCCTCCCGTTGACTTTTCCCTTGTGACCGTCCCGCCCGCACACCACCTTTGCGGCGTCGCCCGCCATGGCGCGACGCCGGTCCACGGACCGCTCACCTGCATCGTCACCGGAGGTCCACATGTCGATACGCCCGATGTACTTGTTGTTGGCGCTGTGCTGCGCCGCTTCCGCCCTGGCCACCTACCCGGTGGGGGATGAGCCGCCCGATTTCACCTTGACGGACACGGCGGGCAACGCCTGGTCGCTGGCCGGGCAGCGCGGCAAGGTGGTCATGATCAATTTCGGCCAGACCGCCTCCCAGCCCTGCGACTCCTCCTTCGCCCACATCCAGCCGGATTTCGTGGACGGGTACGATCCGGCCGTCTTCACGGCGGTCCACATCGACGTGGCCAACCAGACGGCCCAGCAGCTGGTCGCCTACTGGGGCTTCTTCAACCCCCAGTTTCCCATCCTCACCATGGGTGGCACGCTGTTTGGGGACTGGGGTGAGGAGTACATCCCCCACACGGTCGTCCTGGATCCCATCGGCATCGTGCGGGGCAACTGGATCGGGTTCTACCAGCCCTTCTATCCCCGAATGCACGAGACAATCCTGGCCCACATCAACCCCACCGGGCTCTACGTGCAGGGCCACACCGTCACCGTCACTTCGGGGGACGCCGACCAGGTCTTCGAGCCGGGTGAAGTGGCGGGCCTCACGGTGACGCTGGAGAACATGGGCCTGAATGCCGCCACCAACGTGTCGGCCACCTTGGACAGCCCCTCGGAATGGGTCACCATCTCCCCGGGGGTCATTGGCTGGCCGAACATGAGTCCCGGGCAGACGGGGCTGGGCACGGCGCCCTTCACCCTCACCCTCTCCGAGAGCGCGCCCGAGGCCATGGACCTGCCCCTGGAGCTGAGTGTCAGTTGCGACCAGGGCGAGGCCGTCCTCCGCTTCTCCATCGAAGTGGGCCAGCGCGTCGCCTACTGGACGATGAACGGCGAAGAGGGCAGCGAGGGCTGGACGCACGCCGCCACCGCGGGCTGGAACGACGTGTGGCACCTGAGCACGGAGTTCAGCCACAGCCCCACCCACGCCTGGAAAGCGGGCAGCGCCACGACGGGCACCTACGGCAACCACGTGGACTGCCGCCTGGTCAGCCCGCCCCTGGCCTTGGAGAATTGGAGCCGCCTGCATTTCTGGCACCGCATGGACGCCGAGGTCTCCGCCGCCTTCCCGGACTCGGCCTACGACGGAGGAGTGGTGGAGATCAGCCTCGACGACGGGGCGAACTGGACCCAGCTCTTTCCCATGACCGGGTACAACAAGGCCTTCCGGGGCCAGTCGGGCGGCGGCAATCCGGCCAGCCACAACTTCCCCGGACAGACGCCTTGTTACAGCGGCAATTTCCCGTGGGAGGAGGCTGTCTTCGACCTGGCCGCGTTCAATGGCGAGACGGTGCGCCTGGGCTTCCATTTCGGCAGCGACAACGGCGGTTCCCAGGAAGGCTGGTACGTGGACGATCTGGTCCTGGCGGCCCCCACCGAGGACACGGGCCTGGCCCCCCTGGCGCGGCCGCGCAGCCTGGCGCTGCTGGAGGCCTGGCCCAACCCCTTCAATCCCACGACGCGCATCGCCTATGAGGTGGGGGAGGCGGGCCTGGTGCGGCTGGCGCTCTTCGACCTGGCGGGACGGCAGGTGGGGGTGCTGGCCGAGGGCGTCCGGGCGGCCGGCCGCCACGAGCTGTCGCTGGATGCCGCTTCCCTGGCGGGCGGCATCTATCTGCTGAGCTTGGAGTCGGCCCACGGGACGCGCAGCCTGAAGCTGCTGCTGGTGCGCTGACCAGGAGTCGCGAGCGACAACACATGATGCCTTGAAGCGCGGGGGCGGGTGGGTCGGTGTCCGCCCCACCCCTCGTCCCCCAACATCCAACGGAGGCCCCATGCCCGGACTGTTCCCCCACCTGTTGCTGGCGCTGGCCTGCGCCGGCCCGGCCCTGGCCACGCACGCCGTGGGCACGACGCCCCCCGATTTCAGTTGCACGGACACGGATGGCAACACCTGGAACCTCCATGCCCAGCGGGGCAAGGTGGTCCTGGTGAACTTCGGCGCCACGTGGTGACCGGCCTGCAACACGGAGTTTCCGCACCTTCAAACCGACTTCCAGGCCGTCTACGATCCTGAGATCTTCAGCCTGGTCCACATCGACACGGACAACGCCTCGGCCGCCGCGCTCATCGCCCATTGGTCGCAGTACGGCCCCACCTTCCCCATCCTCACCATGTGTGGCGGGTTGCTCCAGACCTGGGGCGAGGGCTACATCCCGCACTCGGTCATCCTGGATCCCCTGGGCATCGTGCGCGGCAACTGGGTGGGATGGAGCGACGCCTTCGGCCAGCAGATGCACGAGACGATCGCGACCTGGGCCAATCCCACCGGCCTCTACTTCCACGACATGAGTCTCGTGGCCGACAGTGACGGCGACGGCGTGCCCGAACCGGGCGAGACGATCGAGCTGGACGTGCTGTTGGAGAACCGCTCGGAGCTGGCCGTGGGCGAGGTCTCGGTCCAGCTGACCAGCACGTCCGAGTGGGTCAGTTTCAGCCAGGACGAGATCGCCTGGCCGGATTTCACGGCCGGCGCCACGGAGGGCGGCGCGGCGCCCTTCGTCTTCCATCTTGATGCGGGCGCACCAGCGGCGATGGACCTGCCATTCCGGCTCATGATCAGCACCGACCGGGGCAACGCCGTGCAGGAGTTCAGCCTTGAGGTGGGGCGTCGCGAGCCCTATTGGGACCTGGATTGCGAGTCCGCCACGGGGGACTGGAGCCATGCCGCCACGGCGGGCTGGACCGACGTGTGGCACCTGAGCACGGAGGACAGCCATAGTCCGAGCCACGCCTGGAAGGCCGGTAGCGCCTCGACGGGCACCTACGGCAACCACGTGGACTGCCGCCTGGTCGGCCCGCCGCTGGAGCTGCAGCCCTGGAGCCGCCTGACCTTCCAGCACCGCATGGACGCGGAGATCTCCAGCACCTTCCCCGACTCCGCCTACGACGGCGGCACGGTGGAGATCAGCCTGGACGACGGCGCCACCTGGTCGCAGCTGCTTCCATTGACCGGGTACAACAAGGCCTTCCGCGCGCTCTCCGGCGGCGGCAATCCGGCCAGCCACAATTTCCCCGGGCAGACGCCCTGCTACAGCGGCAGCTTCTCCTGGGAGGAGGCCGTCTTCGACCTGGCGGACTTCAACGGGCTGACGGTGCGCTTGGCGTTCCATTTCGGCAGCGACAACGGAGGCGCCCTGGAAGGCTGGTACATCGACGATCTGGTCCTGGCGGCGCCCACCGAGGACACGGCGCTGACGGATCCCGCCCCGCGGCCTGGCAGCCTGGCGCTGCTGGAGGCTTGGCCCAACCCCTTCAATCCCACGGCGCGTGTCGCCTTCGAGCTGGCGGAGGCGGGGCCGGTCCGCTTGGCCCTCTTTGATCTGGCGGGGCGCCGCGTGGCGGTGTTGGCGGATGGCAGCCACGCCGTGGGACGCCATGAGCTGACGCTGGACGGCGCCCGGCTGGCCGGTGGCCTCTATCTCCTGCGACTTGAGACGGCCCGCGGGACGAACAACCTGAAGGTGCTGCTGCTGCGCTGAGCCAGCGCTGCGTGGATCCATCTGCACGCCTTGGTTGGTGTCAGGCGTGATGCCAGACACCAACTCCCACAGCAGGTCCGCAGCAAGGCAGAGGAAGGATGGGAGGGAGGCGCGATGATGAGATTGATGGTCCTGTTGTTGTTCGCAGGTCTTGTCCGCCTGGCGGAGGGCTACCCCAATTACACGGGCTATTCGGGGGCCCCTGGCCGCCAGACCTGTGCCAGCTCCTGCCACGGCGGCTCCAATGGAACGGTGACGGTCAGCGGTTTCCCGACCCTCTACACGCCGGGCACGCCATACACCGTCACCATCGCGCGCTCCAGCGGGAACAGCATCCGCAGTTTCAACGGCAGTTGCCGGCTGGGCGCGGGCAGCAGCAACGCCGGCGTGCTCAGCGGCGGCCAGGGCACCAGCACCTACAATGTGCCGGGCGAGACCAACGGCATCCATCTTTCCACCAACGGCCAGAACTCGGCCAGTTTCGTCTGGACCGCCCCCGCGGCGGGCGCGGGGACGGCGCGCCTCTACATCGGCGCTTATCAGGGCAGCAGCGCCAATGGTCAGACCACGGCCCTCACCCTGGTGACGGAGGAAGGGGCTCCCCCGGATCCACCCCTGGCGGTGGCGGGCCTCGCCGTGCTGTCGGACGACGATGGCGACGGTCTGGCGGAAGGCGGGGAGCAGGTGACGCTTTCCATCTCCTTGCACAACACGGGAGGCACGTGGATCTCGGGCATCTCGGGGATCCTCGCGTCAAGCTCCCCGTGGCTGCAACTGGTCGAGGCCCAGAGTACCTGGGACATGCTGCCCCCTGGAAGCACGGGCACCTGTCAGTCGCCCTATGCCCTGGTCGTGGATCCCAGCCTGCCGGATGATCAGGTTGCGGAGCTGCTCCTGCACGTGTCCAGCTCGGCGGGGGAGCTGGACCTGGATGCGGAGCTGTTGCTGGCTGTTCAATCGCCCAGCCTGGTGTTGGAGGGGATCGACCTGTTCATGGACGGGGACGGGGACGGCGTGGCGGAAGCCGGGGAGTTCATCGTGCTGGGTCTCAGCCTGCACAACACGGGCTTGCTGCCGGTGACTCAAATCCAAGGATTGCTTTCACCAGCCAGCGCCTGGACGGAAATGGAGATCGACACGGCCGATTGGCCGGATTTGGCTCCAGGTGAGAGTGCGGTCCCGGTGGCGGAAACGCCCTTCTCATGCTCCATCGCCGCGGCGGCCCCGCCTCTCTTTGATGAGCGCTTCAATCTGGCGCTGACCACGGCCCAGGGTCCCGTCAGCCTGGAATTCACCTTGCCGGTCGGCGCACGTGAGACCCTCCTCGAGACGGACCTGGAGGGAGAAACGGAGGGATGGTGGCACGGGGCAGCCGCCGGTTGGCAGGACGACTGGCATCTGAGCACGGAGGACGCGGCCAGCCCCAGCCACTCCTGGAAGTGCGGCAGCACCGAGAACGGGGATTACCGGACCAATCTGGACGCGCGCCTTCTCAGCCCCGAACTCCTGCTGCGGCCCTGGTCGCGCCTCAGCTTCCAGCACCGCATGGATGCGGAGACATCGGTGGCCCACCCCGACTCGGCCTACGATGGGGGCGTGGTGGAGTTGAGCACGGACGGTGGCGACATCTGGACGCAGGTCGAGCCGGAGGGCGGTTACCCCCACCATTTCCGCCATCTGACGGCGGCGGGAGAGCCCACCACCCATCCTTTCCCCGCTGGCACGCCCTGCTTCAGCGGCAGCGCCGATTGGAGCGAGGCAAACTTCGACCTGGGCGCCTGGGCCGGGAGCACGGTCCGGCTGCGTTTCCGCTTTGGCAGCGACAGCGGCAGCAACCGGGAGGGCTGGTATCTCGATGATCTGCGCGTCGTTGGATGGGCGGAGGACACCGGACTGACGCCGGCACCACGTCCCATCTCCCTGGATCTGCGGCCAGTTTGGCCGAATCCCTTCAACCCGGCGACCACCATCGCCTGGACGATGCCCTTGGCTGGTCAGGCCCGCCTGGAACTCTTTGACGTGAGGGGCCGCCTGGTGCGCGTCCTGGTCGATGGCTTCACCGGACCGGGGCGCCACGAGCTGCGCCTCGAGGCGGACGGTCTGGCCTCCGGCGCCTACCTGTTGCGCCTGAGTGCGGCGGGCGACAGCCGGGTGCGGAAACTCTTGCTGCTGAGGTGATGGGAAGAAGGGACCGACTGGATCCGGCCTGCAGATGGGTGCCCCGCAGGGAACCAATTGATGGTGGAAGTCAGCACCGCTAGCGGGTGCGGATTTCCCCCGGGAACTTCTCTAGTTCGGTGAACATGAGGGTTGCCCGTGGCCTGTGACCCGTCACGCGCCTCGGCCGCTGCCTGCTGCACGTTGCCCGCGACCTCCCGCGTGCTGGCGTTCTGCTCCTCCACCGCCGAGGCGGTGGAGGTGGGGTGGCCGGTGCCAGGCTTTTGCCAAGTCGGTATGGCAGGTGATGAGGGCGGGTCAAGCCCGACCGTCATTTCACCAGCAGCAGCTTTCTTACGTCCAGTTCATTCCCCTGCCGCAGCACCAGCAGGTACAGGCCCGCCGCCCAGCCCGCGCCGTCGATGGTGAAGGCGTGGCTCCCCGCCGGCAGGGGGCCGTCGTGGGTCAGCGCCACCCGGCGGCCGGCCACATCGTAGACTTCCAGGCGGACGGTTTCGGGGGCGGGCAGGCCCAGCTCCACGCGGGTCGACGGGTTGAAGGGGTTGGGCCGGGGATCGGAGAGCGTGAAAGCGGTGGCCGCGCTGGAGGATGCCACGGGCAGGGCGTCCAGCTGCCAGGTGCATTGGGCGCCGTCCGTGTTCCAGACCGGTCGCCGGCGTCCGTCGTCCACCAGGATGTCCGGCCACATCCACAGGATGTCCGTGCGCCACAACTCCAGGCGAAGGCTGGCCGGCTGATCCAGCCAGGGCGCCAGGTCGATGGTGGGCACCCAGCTCGCACCCGGATGGGCGATGGGCAGGTGAGCCTCTTCCAGGGTCTGTTCCAGGCCGCCGCGGACCAGGACCACACGCGCGGCCAGCGAATCCTCCCAGCTGCCGGGCGGCACCTCCACCTGCAGGCCGACCAGGCCCGCGCTCCAGTCGGCGAGGAAAAGTCCGGTTTCCACCACGCTGCCGCAGGAGGTGGCGGGGCTTGTGACAAGCTCCACGTCCAGGGCGACCGGGGAGATCCACCGCAGGTCGGGCCAATAGGGCGGCGGGTCAGCGGCCAGGTTGGGATCCGGGCGCCAGACCTTGGCCGTGTAGCCAATCATGACGTTGTCGCCCCAGGGGGTGTCGCCGTAGCGCACCGTGAAGCCCCGTTGGTAGGCGCAGAGGGCACCGCAGAACCACAGGGTGCCTCGCCGATCGAACAAGCCATCGGCACCCTGGCAGTCCGGGTGTTCACCCCCCGGAATTGTGTCCCAGACGGTGACCTCGGTGTTGTTCCACCCGCCCCAGCAAATGTTTTGCGGTGAGACGGGAGGGATGTTGGCGCGCCAGGCGGTGGTTTTCCAGAACTCCACTTCGAAGGAACAGCCCAGGGCCAGGATCGCCGCCGTCACGATGACATCCTGTCGTCCTTGGGCGCAGGTGGTCACGACCGGGCTGGATGCCATGCCGCAGGTCGGTCCGCCGTTGGCACCGTTGGAGAATCCATTCTCCAGCGTGGCGGCGATGATGACATCCTTTTCGCCCACCAGCCCGATCCGGTTGGGCGATCCGGCCGGCACCGTCCCGAACAACTCCTCGTTGCCGCAGGAGCTGATGTCCGTGTCGGCCGTGATCAGGTCGCCCATCACGAAGAGCGAGTCGCTGCAGAGCACGGTGACCCGTCCCTCCACCACGCCCTTGATGCGGCCCACGCCTTCGATCCAGATCACCGGGGCCTCGCCTGGGGGCTGGGGGAGCGCGCGGGTTGACCAGGGCACTGTCCAGGTGGTGTCGCCATCGACGATCTGGCTCTCGGCGTATTGGGCGGCATGGTAGACGGGGCCGTCGAAGCGCAGGAGGGTGGTAAGTGCCAGGGCGCCCTCAATGGCGGCCCAATGGTGTTGGGTGCCGCAGTCGACACGCAGGTGCGCCACCAGGCTGCTGAAATCGAAGGAGGCTGCATCATGCAGACAATGGAAGATTGACCAGTCCACCAGGGGCGACGGCCCGCCGGGCAGGGGAGGGGCCACCTGGGTGGTCCAGCCGACTGGACCTGGGCTGTCTTGGGAGAAGTCGAAGTACCCATTGGTGTGGGTCCGGCCATGGAGGGGCAGGTAATTGACGTGGCTTCCCTCGGGCGTGACCTCGAACATTGTCAGATAATGCAGGGAGGCCACACTCTCCGCCCTCGTTGGCTGGGGCGATTGGATCAGGAGGAGAGTGGAAATCACCGCGTACCACAAGTGTTTCATGGGCTCTCCTTTGCGGGGACCAAGTGTCCCAATCTGATGACGGACCCGGGCCTTCCACCCGCCAGCAGCCTGTCCTCGACACATCTCATTTCAACAGCAACAGCTTGCGCGTTTCCGTCCCACCCCTGTGTTTCACCACCAGCAGATGCAATCCCGCCGCCCAGCCCGCGCCGTCGATGGTGAAGGCGTGGCTCCCCGCCGGCAGAGGGCCGTCGTGGATCAGCGCCACCCGGCGGCCGGCCACATCGAAGACTTCCAGGCGGACGGCTTCGGGGGCGGGCAGGCTCAGCTCGACGCGGGTCGTCGGGTTGAAGGGGTTGGGCCAGGCCTCCGACAGGGCGATGACGGCCGGCGCCACAGGGGTCAGCTGGGCGGTTGGTTGGACGGTCCAGCTGCACAGCTGGCCGCCATCGTTCCAGAAGGGCGCGTCCGGGCGGAGGGGGATCCAGATCAAGTCGGTCGTCCTGACCCAATCTGTCCAGACCGCATCCAGATGGATCGTGCAAGGCTCATCAAGCCAGGGGGACAGGTCAAGCGTGGGCGTCCATGTAAAGGGCGGACCGCCGTTTAGAAGGGGCAGCACCTCGCGCGACACCAATTCGCCATTGATCCAGGTGCGCACCGCCAGGCTGTCCATCCACCATTCGCCCACAGCGCTGAACAGCAGCGAGATGGCTCCGGAGTCCCAGTCCGACTGGAAGTCCTCGGCGGGCAATGTTAGGCCGCAGCCGCTGTGCGCGCCGGTCGACAGCAGTGGCTCCACGCCGCACTGCCAGTAGACATCCGGCCAGAAGGGAGGTGCTGAGGTCCTCAGGTTCGCATCGTAACGGATGTTCTGGACCTGATAGCCGATCGTGGCGGGATACCAAAGCCCGATTGAGGCTCGCTCATGATAGCCCGGGGAGTTCACCATCAGCGACCCGTGATACCACAGGGTCCCTCTCCGATCACTGAGGGAGGAGGTGCCGAAGCAATCGGGGTTGGCGCCCCCCGGCACGGTGTCCCAGATGGTCACTTCCTGGTAGTTTATACCGCCACACTTGTAGTACTGGGCGAAGGGCTGCGGAGGAGTCACGCCCCAGACGGTGGTTTTCCAGAACTCGGTGGTGAAGGTGCAGCCCAGAGCCAGGATGGAGGCCTGGATGACCACATCCCGCCGGTCGTGCCCGGAACCCCACAGCACGGGGCGATTGGCCAGGCCGCAGGTGGTCTGGGGGCTGTTGGCCCCATCGGCGAAGCCGTTCTCCAGCGTGGCGGCGATGATGACATCCTTCTCCCCGACCAATCCGATGCGATGGGGGGACCCTGACGGCGAGGTGCCGAAGAGGGCGGGATCCGTGTGGTGGAGGGTGTCCGTGTCCACGGTGATGAGGTCGCCCATGATGAAGAGGGAATCGCTGGCCAGCACAGTGACCCGCCCTGCCACCACCCCTTTGATCCGCGCCACGCCTTCCACCCAGATGAGCTGGGGCTCGGCGGGACCGGGCAGGGACTGGGTCGTCCACGGCACCTGCCAGAGCGTGTCACCGCCGGCGACCTGCGCCTCGGCATACTGGGCGGCGTGGTAGAGGGGGCCGTCGAAGCGGATGACCGTGGTGAGATGCAGACTGTCCAGGGTGGCGGCCCAGCGGTGGGCGGGCAGGCAAAGTTCTTGCATCACCACGATGTCGGCGGAGTGGTCGAAGCCCATGGGGGCGTGCGCCAGCAGCACTCCGCCGATGAAGTATTCTGAGTATTGTCCTGGCGCGACGTTGAGGACTTGGTCTCCCGACTGGGAGTAAGTCTCCATGAAGATGGGGTGGGGGGGGAACACGCTGAAGTGACCCTGCCCATTGATGTGCACGCGTCCTTGATAGGGACGGCCCTTCAGGGCCATCGAACCATTTTCCGGGCTGTATTCACCATTGGACACGTAATCGTAGTAGGCAAGGTTTGTCCCCTGGGACATGAGAGCCGGACAGTGCGACAGGACCAGGACCAGGGCCAGGGCCAGGGCCAGAGCCAGAGCCAGGATTGGGCATCCTCGGGTCTGCATGGTGTCCTCCTCATTTCAAGAGCAGCAGCTTTCTCGTTTCCACCCCGGACGCATGCCTCAGCACCAAGAGGTGCAGGCCCACCGCCCAGCCTGTTCCTCGCTGCTGGACGTGTGGGCCTCCGCCGGGAACACTCTGTGGTGATTGTGGGCGGGATACATGGCGGACCAAGCAGTCCACTCCAGCCGCGCGGAGTGGGATGGACAGGCGCATGGCGACTCCAGGCTGCTGGGGGGCCGCCATAGCTTGGCACTTTGTCTGCCGTTGCGCAACAGAAAACTGGCATGGGCGCAACGCCGGATGGACAGTCGGCCAGGCGATTGGCTGACTGGCATTAAGACCGCCCTGGTGTTGCCCTGGTGCTGCCCTGGTGTTGCCCTGGTGCTGCCCTGGTGTTGCCCAGGTGCTGCCCTGGTGTTGCCCTGGTGTTGCCCTGGTGCTGCCCTGGTCTTCCCCCGGGTGCGCGTTCTCCCTACCCGGCCAGCAGGCGCCCCACATCCAGGCGGGGGCTGGAGGGAAGCGGCTGGCCCACCAGGCGGATGCCACGGGCCAGCAGGGCGCGCAGGTCGGATTCCTGGGCGGGGGTGAGGAAGAGATAGTCGGCCAGCTGGCGGGCGCCGGGCTGGTCGTGCAGGCCGCCCACGGTGATCTCGGCCAGGGGGGCGCCCAGCTCCGCCAGGCGGAGGGCCTCGGCCGTGCCGGGCAGCACGACCAGGGTGGTGGCGGGCGGTGGCTGGCGCAGGGCGGCGGCCAGCTCGGCCAGACCCAGAAACTCCAGCACTTGGCCGGCGGCGGGGCAGCAGGCATAGAGTTCGCGCTCGAAGTCGCTGGCGGCGATGGCGTCGTCGGCCAGCACCAGGCGGGGAATGCCCAGCGCGTCGCACCAGCCTACGCAGACCTGCCCGTGGACCAGACGGTCGTCGATGCGCAGGATCCAATGCGGTGTCGCGCTCATGCCATCCTTCCCTTGCCACCTTGGCCGCGTGGCGGTCAGCATCCGGCGCGGGCGTCCCCGCTCAATCTCCGCAGGCTCCGGCCCGGACTCCCGTGCCAAAACTGGTCCAGGTCTCGCCATAGACCGAGGCGTAGCAGATCTCGAAACGGATGCCCTCGCTCTGGAAGCGGGATAAAAGATGGCGCACGGCGACCGGATCCTCCACCGTGAGGAGATCCATGGATTCACCGACCATCACCACTTGGCCGGGCCACAGCGACGAGTAGCGGTAGGGCACCCGCAGGGAGTCCGGGAGCAGGCCCATGATCCCATGCAGGTCGGCCAGCGGCTGCTGGTCCACGCTGCAGGCGATGTGCTGGATGATGGCAGGGCCGATGCCCTTGTTCACCAAGGTGACGCGCAGGTAGTCCTCGCCCCAGGAGGGGCCGAAGACGAGGTAGGGCCAGACCGACATCTGCTGCTGCTGCTTCATCAGGCTGGACTGGTAGACGTAGACCGCCAGGGTTGAGAGGCTGATCACCACGGCCAACACCGCGACGAGCATCTCCGGCCGCAGACCCGGGCGGCGGGCGGCTGGGCGGTCCGGGCTCTCCATGGGCGCCTCCTGGGTCAACGCAGTGTCCCGGCCCGTGGCCGCGGCCTGAAGCGGGGACGCTGATTCGGGCTCATGTGCGTTCATTCGTGCCGGCCATCCTCCCTCAGCCATGGACCCAGCGCCGGCGGCGCTCACTCCGACAACTGGATCCCCGCCCGCCCCCGGTCGAGCAGGAGGGGCAGCAAGTCCGCCGGCGCCGTCGTCTCCCGCCGATTGAGCAAGGTGAGCAGGAGGGGCAGGTTGACGCCGGTCACCGGCCCCAGCAGGCGGGGGCGCCGCTCCTCGCGCTGGCGGGCCAGGGCCAGCCGGCAGGCGATGTGGGGCGAGGCCCCCGGCGCGTCCACCAGCAGCAGCAGACTGTCCTCGGCGGGCAAGGCCGCCATGTGGGCCAGCACCGCCTCGACCAGCCCCTCGCGCGACAGCCCCGTGTTGCTCAAGGCGGCCACGCCCTCCCGCGGCCCCGCGACGAGGAGGGCCGCCTCCACCAAGGCCCGGCCCAGCTCGCCGTGCGTCACGACCAGGACGCGCAGCAGGCTCATTCGGGATCCCGCCGCAGATAGGCGCGCAGCCGGCGGCGGTCCTCCATCGTCTTCAGCAGGCGGCGGTTCAGTTCCAGGGAGCTGTCGTAGCCATAGACCTTGAGGTGGTGGTTGAGGGCGAGGGTCTCGCAGATGACCGTGATGTTCTTGCCCGGGAAGATGGGCAGGCGGATGAGGGGCAGCTCGATGCCGAGGATGGTGGCCGTCTCCTTCTCGAGGCCGGTGCGGTCCAGATCGCCCCGCTCCTCCCACAGGCAGAGCTCGACAATCATCTCCACCCGCTTCTGCATGCGCACGGCGCTGATGCCGTAGATCTGCCGCACGTCGATGATGCCCAGGCCGCGGATCTCCATCATGTGCTGGAGCAGGTCGTTGCCCGATCCCATCAGGATGCGGTCCGCCTTGCGCGTCACCAGCACGGCGTCGTCGGCCACCAGGCGGTGCCCGCGCTCCACCAGGTCCAGCGCCACCTCGCTCTTGCCGATGCCACTCTTGCCTGTCAGCAGCAGGCCCGTGCCGTAGACGTCCACCAGCGTGGCGTGCTGCGTCTCCTGGGGGGCGAAGAAGTCGTCCAGGTAGTCGGAGAGCAGGTGGTAGAGCTCCGTCGTGCTCAGTTCCGACTGAAAGACGGGCACGCCCGCCCCCTCGGCCAACTCCACCGTGTCGTTGACCGGCGAGTTGCTGTTGGTGATGACCAGACAGGGGATATCGAAGCGGAAGACACGGGCGAAGGCCTCGCGGCACTGTTCCCGGGTCAATGAGCGCAAATAAGAAATCTCGGTGTTGCCCAACACCTGGATGCGGTCGTGGGTGAAGAGCTCCAAATAGCCCGCCAGGGCAAGGCCGGGGCGGTGCAGGTTCTTCTGGAGGATCTCCCGCCCCAGATGGAGCGGATCGGTGAGCAAGGTGAGCCGCAGCTCGCCCTGCTCCTCCTCGAAGAGCTGGCGCACGCTCAGGCGCTTGGGGGTGATGTCTTCAGGCATTCGACAGCGTCCCTTTCAGTCCTTGAACACGGATGGACCCGCGCCGAATTGGACGGCCGGGCCGGCCTCACCCGCACGCCACCAGGAGCCCCGCCGGCTCCGGTCTTGCCGCCATCCGCGGCCCTGTCCGCCGCTCAGTGCTTCTTCTTGAGCCGCTCCTTGTAGCGCACCACCTGCTTCTCGAGCTTCAACACAGCCAGGTCGAGGGATTTCTGGAAGTCCTCGCTTGTCTCCGCCGCCTGCAGCTGCTCGCCCGGCACGCGGATGGCGACCTCCGCCGTCTTGTTCTGGCGGGCGTCGTACTCCAGCACCACGTCGCATTCCAGGATGCTGTCGAAGTACTTGTCCAGCCTCGACACCTCCGTCTCGGCATAAGCCTTGAGCTTGTCGCTGGCCCTGAAATGGCGCGAGGTCACTGTCGTCTTCATGCTTCCTCCTCGGGCTTGGGACCGTCCGGCGTTCCCCCGCGGCGCAGTCCTCCCGACCGCGGATGGGCCTGCCGGTAGATGTCCTGCATGTGTTTCACGCTGACATGGGTATAGATCTGGGTGGTGGACAGGGAGGCGTGGCCGAGCAGCTCCTGCACCACGCGCAGCTCGGCGCCGCTGTCCAGGAGGTGTGTGGCGAAACTGTGCCGCAGCAGGTGCGGCGAGAGGCGGCGCAGGCGGCTCACCCGGGCCAGGCGGGCCTGCACCAGGCGCTCCACCGAGCGCGGCCCCAGCCGCCCGCCCCGCCGGTTGAGGAGGAGGGCCGGCTCCTCGGGGCGCCCGGCCTGGGCCAACAGGGCGCGTCGATGCGGCCGCCAGGCCTCCAGCACGCGGCGGGCTTCCCGCCCCAGGGGCACGAGGCGCTCCTTGGCGCCCTTGCCGAAGAGCAGCACCAGCTCGCCGCCCAGGTCGCGCAGGTCGAGCCGGGTCAGCTCGGCCAGTCGCATGCCGGTGCCGTAGAGCAGTTCCAGGATGAGGCGGTCGCGACAGTCGGCGAAGTCGGCCGTGGGCACCGCCTCGATCGCCTCGCGCACCTCGCGCTCGCTCAGCACCTCGGGCAGGCGCTTCTCCTGGCGCAGGGCGGGCAGGAGGGCGGCCGGATTGCGCTCCAGCCGGCCACGGGACTGCAGCCAGCGGCACCAGGAGCGCATCGCGGCTTGGCAGCGCGCCACGCTGCGGCGCGAGAGACCCTCCCGCAGGCGCCGGCTGAGATGGTCGCGCAACTCGTCGGGGGCGAAGGGGTCCGCCTCGGGGCTCAGGCCCTGGAGATAGCCGCGCAGGTCGCGGTCGTAGGCCAGGCGCGTGGCGGGGGAGAGGCGGCGCTCCTGGGTCAGGTGGTCCAGGAAGGCATCCAGCAGGGTCCACGCAGAAGGGCTGAGGGGCGGATGGTCCACGCGTCGCCTTTCACACCACTGCTGTCAAGATCGGCAGGCGGGGTCCCCGGCTTGACCCGCGCCCGCCTCGTGGTCAGGAATCGCCGGCGGCGTGCTGCTGGAGCAGATCGGCGTCCTGCTTCATGCCGCAGCGCGGACAGGTCAACTCATGGTCGCGGTCGCGGCCGGTCTTGCGCCCCATCCAGGGCCAGTCGCAGCTGGGGCAGGCCACCAGCTCCGGCCGGTCCCAGCTGGCGAAGTCGCACGCCGGGAAGCGCGTGCAGCCGTAGAAGGTCCGCCCCTTCTTGCTGCGGCGCTCGGTCAGTTTGCCGTCGCAGCCTTGGCGCGGGCAGGCCGCCCCCAGGTCGAAGGGCATCGTCTGCTTGCACTCCGGGTAGCGGCTGCAGCCCAGGAAGGGTCCATAGCGCGAATGCTTGACCGCCATGGGCGCGCCGCAGCTGGCGCAGACCTCGTCCGTGACCTGGGCGGCCTGTCCGCTCTCGCCCGGATTGCGCGAATACTTGCAGGCCGGGTAGTTGGTGCAGGAGATGAAGCGGCCGTTGCGGCCATGCTTGTAGACCAGCGGCTGGCCGCAGTCCGGACAGGCCTCCCCCACCTCCTCGCGCGTGCTGGCCCGGATCTCGGCGCGGGCCGAATCGGCGGCGCCCAGGGCGGCGGCGAAGGGGCCGTAGAAATCCTGGACCACCTCGCGCCAGTTCCGTCCCGACTCCACCGAATCCAGCTCCAGCTCCATCTGGGCGGTGAAATCCACGTTGAAGATGGCGGCGAAGTGGGTGACGAGGATGCGGTTGACCGTGATCCCCAGCGGGGTGGGCCAGAAGCGGCGCTCCTTCAGCTCCACATACTTGCGTTTGAGGACCATGTCGACGATGGAGGCGTAGGTCGAGGGCCGGCCGATGCCCAGCTCCTCCAGCGATTTGATCAGACTCTCCTGGGAATAGCGCGCCGGCGGCTTGGTGAAGTGCTGCTCGCTGTCCAGGGCGGCCAGGGCAGCCTCCTCCCCCTCGGCGATGCGGATGGGCACGCTTTTCTCGCGGACGGCGGGCGCCCCGCTGCGGGCGCGGACGGCGCGCGGCCGGCCGGCCTCGCCGCCCTCCGCCTTCTCCTCGGGCATGTCCTCGTAGACTTCCAGATAGCCCTTGCGCACCAGCACGCTGCCCGTGGCGCGGAAGAGGAAGCGGCCGCCCAGCAGGTCGATGGAGCGCTGGTTGAAGAGGGCGGGCACCATCTGGCAGGCGAGGAAGCGGTTCCAGATGAGGGTGTAGAGGCGGAGCTGGTCGCGGTTGAGGCTGTGCGCCAACTGGTCCGGCGACCAGGCCAGGCTGGTGGGCCGGACCGCCTCGTGGGCGTCCTGGGCTTTTCCCTTGCCTTTGAAGTGCACGGGCTTGTCCGGCACGACGGCCGGCCCGTAGCGCTTGGCCAGGAAGGCGCGGGCCTCCTCCACGGCGCTGTCGGCCAGACGCACGGAGTCCGTCCTCATGTAGGTGATGAGGCCGGCCCGCTCGCCGTTCTCCAGTTCCAGGCCCTCGTAGAGCTGCTGGGCCACCATCATGGTTTTCTTCGGACTGAAGCCCAGGCGGCGGGCGGCGTCCTGCTGCAGAGTGCTGGTGGTGAAGGGGGCGGGGGCCTTGCGCGCCACCTGCTTCTCGTTGATGGCGTGCACGCGCCAGGCGGCGGCCTCCATCTCCTCCTTGAGGGCCTGGGCCTCGGTCCCGCTGCGCACCTCCGGCTTCTCGCCCCCCTTGGCCTGGGCCGCCTCATGGCGGGCGGCGCCGGCGTCGCTGAAGATGCGCTGCAGCTCGGCCTCGAAGTCCTCGCCCGCGGCGCTGCGGAAGTGTCCGGTGAAGGACCAGTACTCTTCCGGCACGAAGGCCTGGATCTCCTCCTCCCGCTCGCAGATGAGACGCACGGCCACGCTCTGCACCCGGCCGGCGGAGAGGCCGCGGCTCACCGTTTTCCAAAGGATGGGGCTGACCTGGTAGCCGACCAGGCGGTCCATCACGCGGCGGGCCTGCTGGGCGTCCACGCGGTTCTGGTCCACCGCCTCCGGCTGCTGCACGGCGGCGACGATGGCCTGTCTGGTGATCTCATTGAAGCGGATGCGGTGGACGGGCACGGACTTCTTCAGCGAGGAGCGCAACAGGTTGGCGATGTGCCAGGCGATGGCCTCCCCCTCGCGGTCCTGGTCCGTGGCCAGCAACACCTCGTCCGCCTCCTTGGCCAGCTTGCGCAGCTCGGCGATCACTTTGGCCTTGCGCGGGGCGTTGACATAGCGGGGCTCGAAGCCCTGCTCCACGTCCACGCCCAACTCCCGCTCGGGCAGGTCGACGACGTGGCCCACGCTGCTGGCCACCCGGAAGCGGTGCGGCTGCCATCCTTCCAGATAGCGTCCGATCGTCTTGCTTTTGGTGGGGGATTCGACAATGACGAGGGTGTGGGACATCTCGATTGGGATTCTCTGGCTAGGTCCGGGCCCCGGGCAGGGGATCGGATGGACTCGGGTTGAGGCCGCCCGGCGGGCGATCAGTGCCTGCTGGCATGGAAGGGCAGCACCACCCGGCTCTGCTGGCCGGGATCAAGGCGGCCCTGACCCAGCATGTAGGTGTTGACAAAGGACTTCAGGTCGTCAATGGGCACGCTGGCGCGCTGCATCCAGATGGCACGCTCGATGAGCGCCTCCGTCTCGCCGGGATCCAGCAGGTCGTGATTCTGCAGTTCCGCCAGAAAGGAACGGGCCTCGGGTGTCAGGTAATGGTTCTCCGCCGCGTGGAGCACCCGCCGGCTGGCGGTGTGGACCACCCGGTCGAACTCGCTTTCCTCGGCATACTCCTGTCTGTCCAGCAGCCAGCCCAGGGCCTGGGAGATCTCCTCCTGGCCGTAGCCCATGGCCCCCAGCTCCTCGGCCAGGAGATCGGGGCGCAGCTCCATGCCGGGCTCCAACTCCAAGAAGCGGTGCAGCAGGTGGATGAGCAGCTGGGCGAATCGTGGACTCATGGACCTTTCCGGTTGTCTTGCCCGCGGATAATAGGATTCGCTCCGCGAAGGGCCAAGCCGCCGGCCCGCCGGGACCCCGCCGGGCCGCACATTGTTCGGATTTTCATCACCAAGCCAAGGCGATCACCCGGAAGAAGTGCATGCCCGGCGTCGACACCACCATCAGCCCCGGTTCCGCCACCTCCACCCAGGGCTGCCAGGGGGCCGCCCCGCCCGCCCGGCGCTCCACCCGGTAGCGGGTCGCGCCGGACACGGCGCTCCACGAAAGCTGCAGCATGCCGTTGCCGGCCAAATGGATGGAGAGGTCCGTGACCGGTGGCGGGGTGGGATCCAGGCCCTCGAGCAGAAGGTCGTCCACGAACCAGCCCAGCGAACCGCCGTTGGCGTCGCTGCCGAAGCGCAGGCGCAGGCGGACCGTCTGGCCGCCCCAGGCCGACAGGTCGGTGCGGACCTCCTGCCAGGGCAGGGTGCCCGACCAGCAGGGGCTGAAGGGAGGTAGCGGCTGGGTGCCCGGCTGGCTGTCCGGGCCGCGCCAGCGCACCACGTGGCTGTATCCCGTCTCCGGCATCAGCTGCGTCCAGGTGGTCCCGTTGTCGGCGGACAGCTCGAGGATGCCCGAATCGTAGGCCGAATCGGGGAAGACGGAGGAGACCGAGGCCTGGATGCGGTGCCAGAAGCGCAGGCGACTGTAGGGCCAGAGGGTGAGGGGGGGCGAGTCCAGGCGGGCGTCGAGCAGCACCGGGTAGTCTCCCGCGCCCGGGGCTCCGCACTTCCAGCTGTGGTCCGGGCTGTGGCTGTCCTGCGTCCCGCGATGCCAGGCGTCGCTCCAGCCGGCCGGCGCCCCGTGCGTCCAGCCGTTGTCCCCCGCCTCCACGTCGTCCTGCCAGTAGACAAGGCGCTGGCCGATGTCCAGGCCCAGGCCCAGGGTGGTCGTGAAACTGCCGTTGCCCACGGCCAGGCTGAGGGTGGCGAGGCCGGCCGGGGGCGCCTGGGCGTCCACCTGCAGGACGAAGGGCGTCAGGTTGGCCTCGCTTTGCCCGGCGGGCAGGGTGGGCCAGGAGGCCGTCCCCTGGCTGATGCCGAGCCAGGGGGTGTTGCTCGTCAGTGTCCCTGTGACACCGTTCAAGGGACTGGCCACCTGGTTGAGCAGGAGCACCGCCAGCTCCACCGTCTCCCCTGGTTCCGGCACCAGGTCGCCGTCGCTGCTGGACAGCACGTTCAACCCGGCGAAGGCCAGGGGCGTCACGTTCTGCGGATCCAGGGCGTTGAGCGTCGTCAACTGGGAGTTGAGGGGATCCAGCCAGTCCCGCAGCCGGGTGGAGGGGCTGCTGCCGCGGCCCCAGCTCATGGAGAACTTGCCGAACCAGTCGGGGGTGGGGCTGCTGCAACTGGCATAACCGCCGTGCAACTGCCCCACGATGCGGTGGTTGGGGTCGAAGACGGGGCTGCCCGAGCTGCCCGGCTCGGTCGTGCCGTCGTCCCAGTTGATCACCTTCCAGTGGCTGTCCACCACGCCCTGGTTGCCCAGGTAGCGGTCCGAGACCAGGGCGTTGTTCTCGAAGGAGATCTTCTTGATGTCGCCATTGGGATGGTGGATGCAGACACCCGCCGTGGGGGCGACATCCACCCGGCTCCAGCCGGCGAAGACCACCCCGTAGCTGGGGGGGATGGCCTCCGTCAATTGCAGCAGCGCAACGTCGGAGTCGGCGTTGTTGGCGCGGCGGATGGAGCCCTGGACCGTGTCCAGGGTGATGCCGTTCTGGTTGAAGCAGCCCGGGCTTTGGTAGTTGAACATGAAGATCCAGTTCGTCTCGCCGCCCAGGCAGTGGTTGGCCGTGAGGAAGTACTGGGTCTGGTCCTGGGCCGCGTTGTTGACCAAGGCGCCGCTGCAGATGCGGTAGCCGCCCCCGGTGAGGATCATGGCCACGGAGCGGATCTCGGCCGCCCAGGGATTGCCCTCCGGGCAGCGCACGTTGTTGTTGCAGGCGCCGCTGTCGCCGTAGTCGCGGTCCGCTTCCGGCCATCCGAAGATGTTGCGATAGGCGTGCACGACGCGGCTGGCCCGCACGCGGCCCGGCCAGGCGGCGCCCGCCGGCTCTTCATACTCCAGCGTGATCGCGTCCCCGGAGAGGGGCTGGGTGGCGAAGCTGCCGTCGGGCATGTTGTTGAGTTCGGTGAAAGCGCCGATGGTCAGGCTGCGGTCGTCATTGTAAAGGAAGAGGCGGGCGCCGGGCGGGAGGGAGAAGTCGTCGTAGAGCAGATTGAGCGAGCGGGCCCCCGGGCTGTGGATGCGCAAGCGCCAGAGCCGGCCGCCGTCGGGCAGATCCTCCGCCCTCCCCGCCTGACGCAGGTCAAGTTGCACCTCCAGCGGGGTGCCGAAGCGCAGGGGCAGGTCCTTGGGCTCTCCTTCGTCCTCGGCCAGCAGCAGCTCGTGGTCGGGGGCGGGCAGGACCACGGTGGGTGCTTCGGCCGCCAGCCGCTGCCCTGCGCTGGGCGGCGTGCCGCCGGCGCTGATCTGGGCGCGCAGGGGCGGGGCTTGGATCAGGAGCACGGCAAGGATCAGGGCCTGGGTGCTCGGCCATTTGAGGGTCATGTGTTTCATGACGGACTCCGCTCCGGGGTGGGTGGCGCGCCCGCAAGCAGGGCGGCGACGGGGAATCTTACCAAATCACAGGGCGACGCGGGATGAGGAGTGCCCGCCAAGGGCGTCTGGCGGGGTGGCGGTGTGCGGGTGGTCTCACAGGTGGGGGTGGATCGACAGGCGATGGGAACGCCGTGTCCAGCCCCTGGGCCGGCATGATGAGAAAACCGACGGCGGGGGCCGAAAAGGCGGGAACCTGAATAATCCGTTTCCAGTTTGGCGCCGCGCACCCCATGACGCCCCTTCGAAGGGCGGGTGGGGGGAGGTGGGTGGGGCGCGGGAAAAAGAGTATGAATCACGACCTGCCCGCGGGCATCGCCTCACCCTAATGCGCATCCCTCATCTCATCCCAGCCATGGACCTCTTCCGGCAGGAGAGGCAGGCCTCGGTCCGCCACAATCGCCTCCCTCAGCTCCCGATGCCGGACCGGATCGTACCACCACAGGCGGATGAGATCCCGGTAGTCATAGGTGCGTGACAGCACGCGGGGCGGCATGCCGAACTTGTTCCAGTAGAGGAGCCGCTCATAGGGCCCGTACCAGGCGTGGGCCACGTAGTAGCCTTCCATCAGCCGGCGATCGATGGCCTGGACCTGGCGGACCCGCTCCGCCTGATCGTAGCAGATGTCGTAGGCCGTGCACAGGCTGTCGATGACGGGATCCATCACCCCGGGATGATTGCCCGTGTCCGGCCCGATGGCGAACTCGCCGTGCCAGGAGGAGCGCGGGTCGGGAAAGAGGCTGCCCGTCCAGGCGCCGTAGTAGAGCTTGAACTTGCGGTCATTGAGCATCTTGACCCGCGTCGTGAAGGTCGTGGGTTTGAGCGAGAGGCGCACGCCGCCCCTCTGGAGCTGCTCCTGGATCACCGTGAGGAGCCGCTCGCTGGCCGCCGCCTCCGGACTCATCAGCTCGAAATCCAGTCGCTGGCCCGTCTCGTTCATGCGGACGCCGTCCCGGTCCAGGCGCTTGTAGCCGGCCGCCTCGAGCAGGCGGATGGCCTCGCGGGGATCATGCCTCACCTTGGGATTGTCCGGGTTCTCGTAGATGCCGCCCGGGTAGTAGCTGTCGTTGTGCAGGTACTGCTGGTAGAAGAGCTTGTCGATGAGCGCCTGGCGATCCATCAGCAGGGAGAAGGCCCGCCGCAACCGGATGTCGTGGAAGGGCTCCTCGCGGGTGTTGAGGACGAAACCCTGCAGGCCGTTGGGCTGGTCGTTGAAGATCTTCCGCTTCACCAGCCAGCCCCGCTCCAGTTGCATCACCTTCTCCGGCACCAGCTCGCGCACCCAGTACTTGGCCTCCGAGACGAGCAGCAGGTCCAGCATGCCCTTCTTTGTCATTTCACGGGCCAGGTTGTCCTCGGCGATGGCCACGAACTTGATCTGGTAGAAATTCCATTCGCCACGCTTGCGGGGGTTGGCGCGGTCCCAGTAGCCGGCGTCCCGGGTAAGGATGAGGCTGTTGCCCTGCCGCACATCCTCCTCGCGGATCAGATAGCGTCCCGAGCCCGGCAGCGGATGGTTTTGGAAACGCTCCATGTACTGCTTGCCGGTGAGTCCGCCGATGATGTGGGCCGGATAGACGCGCATCTCGGTGGCGAACTCCATCATGAGGCGCCAACTGCGCTTGGCCGTGCCGGTCTTCACCAGGTAAGGGCCCACCGCCTCGGGCGCCGTGAACTCGCGGTAGACCACGGCATCCCCCAGGCGCAGCAGGCCGTCGTCCACCTTGAGGCGCCAGGTGGCCGCCACGTCCGCCGCCGTGACACGCTGTCCCGTCTGCCACCGGGCCTCCGGGTTGATCCGGAACCACAACTCCTGTCCGCCCTCGGGAGGAAAGACCACTTTCCAGTGGGTGGCCAGCTCCGGCTGGTAGTCCAGGTCGGTGGTATTGACGCGGAGAAGGGTCTCGTAGCAGGCCTGGTTCATCATCTGCTGGAAGGCGGTGTGGGAGTCCTTGCCCTCGCTGCGCAGGGTGGCCGGGTACTCGGTGATGGCGATGCGGATGCGCCCGCCGGCCAGGGCCGAGGAGTCCGTGTCCAGGGGAAAGTCCACGCGCGTCTCCCAGCCCAGGCTGTCGGCCACAGCCTCGAAGCCGGCGCCGCCCATCCAGGCAGGTACCTCGGGCAGGGCGCCGGCCGGATGGTCCTCCACCGCGTAGCCGGCCTGCCGCCAGTGGGCCTTGGCCTCCACACCCTCGAGCAGCGGCAGGATCTCCCCCGTGTCGAAGCGGCCGCCTCCCTTCTGGCAAGCGGCCAGCAGGGGGATCATCAGCCAGGGGAAAGGCCGCCAGACGCGCCACGGCATCCGCCTCCGGACGGGCCGGGAGCCGGCGTCGGCCGCCCTAGCAGCCTGTCGGGCTTGGGCCTTGGATGGGATTCGCGCCCAAATCGTGGCCGGTTTTTCGGAAGTTTCGCAGGGCATGCTGGTGGTCTGTTCAAGAAACTTGCGGAAAATCCGGACCGATTGGGGCGATGAAGACCGCCAAGTGGCCAAGTCCGACAGGCTGCTAGCTGTCTGCCATCCAGTGCCATTGAATACAGGGTGCATGCGCATCCAGGCTCCCGCTGCTTGTGACGATCAAAGCCGCTGCTCTTGTCTCTGTGCGATGCAGCTTGCCATTTGCCCCAGACTTGTGCCAGGGACAGGCGAAAATGAGGGCGGGCAAGCCTTGTCTCTTCCTTAACAATCTCCTTACTTGCCCCGTCCAAAAGGTGCATCCATGTATTCCATGAACCGGCATCCCAACCAGAAGCTGCTGCCCGCCGGCCACACCTGAGGCCGGGCCAAGGCGGCGAGTTCGACCCCACCCCAACCCTGACCCTTCCCGCCCCCTGCGGCGCGGGAGCGTCGCAAGGAGGCATCATGTCCGTCGACTATCATCCCATGTGGCAGGAACTGGGCCTGGACCTGGAGGCGCACGACGCCCTCCTCGGCGTGCTGGGCCCGCTCTACGCCGAGGTCTTCCTGAGCCAGCCCAGGCGGCCCCGGGGCATGGACTGTTTCAATATCGTCATGAGCGAGGTGCACGGCCTGCGCATCCGCGAGCTGCTTGACCACAAGGCGCAGGGCGGCTTCGTCGTCGGCACCTTCTGCACCTTCGTGCCGGAGGAGCTGGTCCTGGCCGCGGGCGGCATCTGCGTGGGGCTCTGTGCCGGCGCCGAGTGGTCCACGCCAGAGGTGGACGCCCTGCTGCCGCGCACCACCTGCGCCCTGATCAAGGGCGCCTTCGGCTTCGCCTCGGCCCGTGTCTGCCCCTACCTGGCCGCCAGCGACCTGGTGGTGGGGGAGAACACCTGCGACGGCAAGAAAAAGGCCTGGGAGAGCTTCGGTCGTTTTGTCAACGACCTGCACGTGATGGACATGCCACAGGTCAAGAACGAGGCCGGCCGCACTCTGCTGCGCGAGCAGTACGTCCTGCTCCGGCGGCGCTTCGAGGCCCTGGGCGGCCGCTCCATCACAGAAGAGAGCCTGGGCGCCGCCATCGAGGTGGTCAATGCCAAGCGCCGGGCCCTGGCCCGCCTGCAACAGCTGCGCGGCGCCGAGCCCGCCCCCATCAGCGGCCTGGACGCCCTGCTCATCCAGCAGATCTCCTTCTATGACGACCCGGTCCGCTTCACGGCCAGTGTCAACGCCCTCTGCGACGAACTGGAGAGCCGCGTCGCCGCCGGCCAGGGCATCCATGAAGGACGCCGCCCGCGTCTGCTCATGAGCGGTTGCCCCATGGCCGTGCCCAACTGGAAACTGCCCCGCATCGTGGAAGAGGCGGGCGCCGTCATCGTGGGGGAGGAGTCCTGCATCGGGGCGCGCGGCCTGCGCAACCTGGTGGAGCCGTCCGCGACCACGGTGGAGGCCCAGCTTGACGCCCTGACGGACCGCTATCTGGGCATCGACTGCGCCATCTTCACGCCCAACCCCGGCCGCCTCGAACACATCCGCGAGATGTCCGCCAACCAGCGGGTGGACGGCGTCATCCACTTCGCCCTGCCCTTCTGCCAGCCCTACCAGTTCGAGGCCCTGCAGGTGGAGCCCGTTCTCGAGGGCGAGGGGCTGCCCGTCCTGCGCATCGACACCGATTACAGCCCGGAGGACGCCGGCCAGTTGGCGACGCGGGTGGAGGCCTTCCTCGAGCGACTGGCCGATTGATGCGGACCCTGGGCCTGGACATGGGCTCGCGGGCGATCAAGGTCGCCCTGGTGGAGGATGGCGGGCCGCCCCTGCTGAAGACGGCGCCCGGCGGATGGGATCCCCTGCAGGTTTGCGCCGGCTTGCTGGAGGGCGAGCAGTGGGACGCGATGGCGGTGACGGGCTACGGGCGCCACCTGGGCGCCCGTCACTACGCTTGTCCGGCCATCACGGAGCTGAAGGCCGTTGCCCTGGGCGCTGTCCGCCTGCACCCGGAGGTGCGCGGCGTGGTGGACGTGGGCGGCCAGGACACCAAGGCCCTCAGCCTGGACGGCGGCGGGAAGATGCGGAAGTTCGCCATGAACGACCGCTGCGCCGCCGGGACGGGACGCTTCCTCGAAGTGATGGCAACGGCCATGGGCCTGCGCCTGGAGGAGTTCGTGGCCACGGCCCTGGCCGCCGACGGGGCGGAGCAATTGAGCAGTCTTTGCGCCGTCTTCGCCGAGTCGGAGGCGGTCTCCCTCATCGGGCGTGGCGCCGGGCGGGACCGCCTGGCCCGGGGCATCCACCGCAGCGTGGCGCAGCGCATCCTCGCTCAGGTGCGAGGCCTGGCCCTGGAGGGTCCCGTCCTCTTCACGGGGGGCGGGGCCCTCAACCGCTGCCTGGAGCACGAGCTGGCGGCGGGCGGCTTGGCCCTGGTGCGAGCAGCCCATCCCCAGCATGTGGCGGCCCTGGGCTGCGCCCTGGCCGCCGGGGCGAAGCCTGTTCCCAGCCGAAGCTGAGATAGATCTCCCTGTCTTGCCCGGTCTCGTCCCCGCCTTTTGCGCTTGCCAATTGCCCGCCAATCCTGCTAATTCCCACTCCAAGATCGGAGTGACTTTGCGACTGCTTCTCTTGATCATCCTGGCGGCCGGACATGCCGCCCGGGCACAGCAGGGGCCGCCCCTGGACTGGGTGGCGACTCCCCTGCCCGGGTTCGCTGAATTCCATGGGCTGCTGCCGGCGAGCGGGGGCCTGCTCGCCTGGGGTGATGCGGGTCCCGACACGGAACGCCGTGCCCAGGTGCTCCTGTTGTCGCCGGGAGCCGACCAGGCGACCTGGATGTGGATGGACACTCTGCCGCGCAGCCGATTCCATGCCGCACGGACGGCGGCGGACGGATTCCTGCTGGCTGGTGAGGCCAATCGCGGGGACCTGACGCGCCCCTTGCTGATGAAAGTGGATGAAGCCGGCGCCGTCCTTTGGTCGAGCGAACCGGATTGGGGCGGCGCGGGAGCCCTCCACGCCCTGGCTCCCTTGGCCATGGGCGGCTGGGTGGTGGCGGGGGAGCGCAACCATCAGGCCCTGCTGGCGCGCCTGAACGAGGAAGGGGACACCTTGTGGACCCGCGAATTCGAGTTCTTCCCCGGCTACGACGACGTGTTCTACGACGTGGAGGAGCTGGCGGACGGACGCATCGTGGCATGTGGCCAGACCTTCCACGATTCCCATGAATGGACCAGCCGCTACGCCGTGCTGGCCTGGTTCGACCCCGCGGGCGGGCTGCTGGATCTCTTCCAGCCCTATGACGCCCAGATGTTCGCCCTGGAACCCTTGACGGACGGCCGCCTGGCCGTCACCGGCGAATTCCAGTTCGCCTACCTGCCGTTGTGGTTGGGCACCAACAGCCAGGACATGACGCACCGCTACTTCGGCACCCGCGAACGGGACATGCTGGCCCGCGACCTCCGCCGTTGTCCGGATGGCGGCCTGGCCCTCACCGGCCGCTGGCAGACAGCCGCCGGCAACCTGGCCAACCTCTTGCTGCGGGTGGACGACCAGGGGGAGGAGCTGTGGCGCGCGGGCTACGACGTGTGCGGATTCGACATGGCCTGGGGCCTGGCTCCCGCCGTGGACGGCTCCTTTTTCATGGCCGGGTTCTGCATGCCCAGCCGCACGGCCTTTATCATCGGCACCGCACCGGAAGCAAGTGCGGTCGCCCCGGCCACCCCCCGGCCACCCGCCCTGGGGAATCTGGTCGCGACGACGATGGGCCTGCGCCTGGAATTGAGGCCATCCACCACGGAAGCTTCCCCCCTGCGCCTGTACAACCTGGCGGGGCAGGAGCTGCGGCGTTGGCATCTTCCAGCCGGGCTGGATCGAATGGAGCTTGTGTTGGAGGGCCTTCCCGCCGGGCGCTACTTCCTGAGGGTGGAAGCGGCCGGCCCGGTGCGATCCTTGCCCTTCAGTTGGATCCCGTGACCGGGCAGTCACATTTGTCGGCAGCTGCTTGCAGCAAAGTATGGAATGACTCACTTTATTAGCTGAAGCCGGAAGGGGCTGGCTGCCGCCCGCCCGCCTGTTGGATCAACCCGCAGCCGGTTCTGTCTCACCGTCAGCAGCCGTGTCACCGTTGTTGGAATTGGGGAGCTGCTGACCATCACCTTTTGGAAAGGAAGTTGTCATGAAGTCCACCCTGTCCTTCCTGCTGGTGCTCCTCCTCGGCCTGGGGGGGAGTCCTGCCGCCACCGAGCATCCGGAGCAAGCTGCCGCCAAGGCCGCACCCGTCGCGGCGGGAGTGTCCGCAGACGTCCTCCAGGCCACCGTCACAGGCAAGAATGTCTGTCTGGGCGTGGAGCTGAAGAAGGACTCCGGCCTGCCCTGTTCCGCCTTTGGCAACCGGCACGCCCTCCTCGTCAGCAAGGTCGAGGTGGACGGCAAGCCGGTGCCCGGCTTGGATGGTGTCCTACTGAGCTACCTGGACACGGACGAGGCGCGGCCTTACATCAATGGGCACGACGGTGAGACGCTGACCCTGAAGGGAATGGTCTTCCGCAAGCACCACATCTTCGAAGTGACCGCGGGCCGGCCGCAGGACAAGGCCGCCAGGCCCGCGGAACACCCGGGCAAGAGCGAGCATCCGGACCACCCGCGCAAGGCCGATCATCCTGAGCATCCAGGCCACTGATGCCCAGTGGACAGGGAGCCCAAGGATGAAGACCTGGGGCATTGTCCTGCTTGCCGTCTGGGCGGCCATCGTGCCGATGGCGGGCGGGGCGGAGGAGCTTAAGGCCGTAGCCCTGGTTCCCGTCGAACGCATCGCCGCGGCCATCACGGCCCACATCGAGGCCAAATCCCGTGCCGACGGAGGACTCTACCGGCTGGACCACGAGGGCCAGACCCTGCACCTGGCGCTGGTCCGGGTCCACCTGGAGTACCTGGCCGATCTGGGGGACGGGCGCCAGTTCGCCTGCGTGGACCTGGTGGACACGGACGGAGCCGTCTACGACGTGGACTTCTTCCTGGAGGAGGAGGCCGGCGCCCTGGTGGTGGGCGAACAGAGCGTGCACAAGCTCAACGGCCAGCCCTACTACGCCTGGCAGCGCCAGCCGGACGACACCTGGCGACGCATTTCCGTGGAGGCCGCCTCCGATCGCGAACTGGGCGTGGTCACGGGCGAGGACCGTTTCGAGTTCACCTACCAGGTCACCCTGCCGGTGTTGGCCGGTCCCGCTGATCTGTGGCTGCCCCTGGCCACCTCCGACCAATTCCAGCAGGTGGAACTGGCCGGCCTCTCCTCCCCGGTGCCGGCGGCGGAGCTGCGGGACGAGCGCCATGGAAACCGCCTCTTGCATTTCCAGCCCGGACCTGGGGAGGGCGGGGCGGTCATCGAGCTGACCTACCGGGTCCAGCGCCGCGAGACGGGGCCCTATCCCTCGTCCGGACCAGTGGAGGATTTCCTGGCGCCGGAACGCCTGGTGCCGGCGGACACCCTGTTCCAGCAGACCGCCTGCCAGGTGACCGCGGGGTTGTCCTCCGACCTGATGCGCGCCCGCGCCCTGTACGACCACGTCATTGAGAACCTGCGCTACGCCCGCTTCGGTCAAGGCTGGGGGCGGGGCGACGCCCTCAACGCCTGTTCCATCGGTCAAGGCAACTGCACGGACTTCCATTCCTATTTCATCGCGCTGGCGCGCGCCCTGGGCATCCCGGCGCGCTTCGCCATCGGGGCGGCGCTCCCCGCGGAGCGGGACGACGGGGGAGTGGACGGATACCACTGCTGGGCGGAGTTCCATGCCGACGGCAAGTGGTGGCCGGTTGACATCAGCGAGGCGGACAAGTACTCGCGCCTTGCCACCTACTACTTCGGCCACCAGCCCGCCAACCGCTTCGAACTGAGCGCCGGGCGCGACCTGGTGGTGGAGCCGGGACCCGCGGCCGGCCCCGTGAATTTCCTGGCCTATGCCCTGTTGGAGGAGGGCGGGCATGCTCGTGAGGCCGTCACCCGCTTCTTTTTCCGCCGATTGCCCGGCGTGCCGGGGTCCTGAACCGCCGCGCACCCTGGCTCCACCAGCAAGAAGGAGGAAGCTCGCACGTGCCGAGCTTCCCCCTTCGGATGTGTGGTGATGTCGGGCCCCCGGAGGAGCATCCACTGGTCAGAAGGTTGCCACCTGATCGGCGGTGGCGGCCCATTCCGCCAGAAGTTCCATGCTGCCTGGCTCCACGCCTTCGATCAGTTGGGTGGGCCCGAACCCGCGGGCCGCAGCGCAGCTGCCTCAGGTGGCGGCGGCGCCCTTGCGGACAATGGACGTCAACATCCGCTCCACGTTGTACCACCCTTGCGGCGTTGTCTGCCCTTTGACGGCACAAGCCACGGCGTCCCCCATCAGGAAGAGCTTCACCTGGCAATCACTCCGCTTTTGCAACGCCATGGCCAGGCGCAGGCCGTTGTAGGTACGTTCTGTGCCGTAGGGCCCCTCGTTCAGGATGATCAGCCAGTTCTTCATGGTGCGGCTCTTACTTCAGGACGGTGAATCGCTCGGTGATCGCCTCGTTGCCCGCCGTGAGGCGCAGCAGATAAGTGCCGCTGGCCAGGTCGCCGGCGTCGAGGCTCAATTCATGGACACCGGCGCGCATGGGACCGGTGTGGACCTCCTTCACCCGACTTCCTGCCAGGTCGAAGATGACGGCCCGCACGATGTAGGGCAGGTCGGTTTCGAAGCGCACCGTACTCGTGGGGTTGAACGGATTGGGAAAGAGACTGGTGAGGCGCAGGCTGGCCGGACGCCGGGGCGCGTCCCCCAATGCGGACGCATGGTTCTGGTGGATGTTCGTGGCGAAGGCCGCGGCCTGCTCCAAGGTCAGATTGTCGCCAAAGCCCAGATG
The DNA here is from genome assembly GCA_030685015.1 of bacterium. Lineage (NCBI taxonomy): Bacteria > bacterium. Next base: position 11,379 of record JAUXWS010000044.1, on the reverse strand, counting down.
GCAACCCAGGCAGGCGTAATCCAAGGTGGCATGGGCCTTGCCGTCGACATCCTGGTTCCAGAAGGTGTTGCTGCCCTCGGTGTAGGTGTTGTTGGTGGCGGCGATGGGCTCCGTCATGATGGAGAAGAGGTGGCTGCGCACGTCGCCCACATACTGGCCCGTGGAGATGGCGCTTTTGCCCAGGAGCGGCATGTGGCAATCGATGCAGGCCACGCTTTCCATGCCGGCCACCAAGTAGTTGCCCGTGTGGCAGTCCGTGCAGGACGTGGTCATGCCGCCGTCGTTGTAGACCGTGGACTTGTGCGGATTGTGGCAAGAGGCGCAGGTCATGGCGTCGGCATGGGGGGAGTGCGCCATCTCCTCCGACTGCTGATGGTGCTTCATGAAGCCGCCACCCCAGGGCATGCGGAAGCTGGCGTCCCGATAATGGCAGGCCGCGCATTCCTGACCGCCCGGCATGGGATTGGCCCCCGGATTGGAGATATGGGAGCTGCCCGGGCCATGGCAGGCCTCACAGCGGATGCCGTCCTGGGCCCAGGAACCGACGATGCCGGGCAGGCCGTGCTGGCTGGGCCCGTTCACGTTGTAGCCCGTGGTGTGGCAGCTGCCGCAATCGAAGGTGCCCGCCGTGCCCGGATTGTAGGGCGACCACGTCTCATTCTGGGGATTCCATTGGGTGGTCTCGCCCGTCACGCCCGTCATGATGTAGCCATCGCGGTTCATGTAACGGGTTTTCCAGAAGTAGTTGCCGATGACATACTCGACGTCGCTCCAGGTCACGGGCGATCCGTTGACCGACGAGGGCAGCGGTGGCACCGGTGTATGCGGCCACGTGTTGGCGGCGGGTACGCCGCCCTGGGTGCGGAAGATCTTCCAGGGATGGCCGCTGTTGCGGTATCCCTCGAAGAATCCCGTGTACGGGTTGTTGGCGTGGCAGGCGCCGCAGATGGCGTCCCCCACATAGGTCTGGGCCGTGGCGGCGGACGCGCAGACCAGGACAAGCAGGGCGAATCGTTTCATGGGGCCTCCAGACATGGATGATGTTATAGGTTGTTGGGCGACTCCAATGTCAATCGCTTGATATGCGATCAATAAGTGGTAGTTCATTTCATGAACTTTGAATCGACTAATCACTCTGCACGAAAGTAGGGGGTGGCATTGTTTGCTTGAATCCATTGGCAATCAAACCCTTGTTTGCGAAGCTGTCCTCGTCCTCCGGCTCCCTGTGCGTGGCCGTCGGCCCCTGGCCAAACCTGTTATTAATTTCGATAACGAAGACCGTAATTCCATGACAATTCCTGGACTAGACCGCGAAATCCTGCTGGCCTTCTGGAAAGCCCACATCCTGCATCATGCCGAACGGGAGGGTGTGGTCGGCCAATGGATGATCCTGGAGCTGCGCCGCCACGGCTATGAGATCAGTCCTGGGACCTTGTACCCCATGCTGGCCCGCATGGTGCGCCGTGGCTGGCTGTCCGTGACACATCAGGATGACATGAAGCACGGACCGCGCACCTATGGGATCACCGAGGACGGTCGCGCGGTGCTGGAGGTCCTGCGGGAACAGATCACCGAGCTCTATCGGGAAGTTGTGCTGGGTGAGGAGGACGACCTGAAGGAACCCCATGGTTCTGCATGAGATGGTCACTCCCAGCCGAAGCTGAGATGGATCACCCAGGCCTTGCCCGGTCTCGTCCCCGCCGCCAGGCGCAGCGGCCCCAACAGGGTGCGCAGCGCCACTTCCATGCCCAGTCCCAGCTCGTTGCGGCGCCCTCAACCGCTGCCTGGAGCACGAGCGGGCGGCGGGCGGCCTGGCCCTGGGGCGCACATCCCAATCCCCAGCATGTGGCGGCGCTGGGTTGCGCCCTGGCAGCCGGAAAGGTGTCGGATTAGTTGCCGGATTGGCGGACTGCCGCCTATTCCCATCCCAGGCGCAGGTAGATCTCCCAGGTCTTGCCCGGTCGAGTGCCCGCCGCCAGACGCAGCGGCCCCAGCAGGGTGCGCAGCGCCACTTCCATGCCCAAACCCACCTCGTCCTGGCGGCCCCCCAGCGCCAGATCCCGCTCGCTGCGGGCCACCGCCGCCACCGGCATGACGCTCAGGGAGCGATTCAGCCAGACGCGCAAACCCAGCCAGCCGGAGGCCAGGCGCGGCGCCCAACGCTCGTCGCGTGACATGCCCGGTGTCTGGGGCCAGCCCCCCATGGGAAAGTAGAAGGGGGGCGGCAGCTCGCCCTTGAGGTCGAAGCCCGCCTGCAGGCCGCTCTCCAGGGTGATGAGGCCGGCCCGGTAGGGAATGGTGCCCGCCTCCCGGGCGGCGGTGGAACTGGACTCCAACCGCCGGGTCAGCGTGTGCCAGACCGCCGAGTGCCAGACCCGAGCCATGATGGAAGCCCGCGCGTAACGCTCCCGTTCGAGGTCCGGAGGCTGGTAGAGCTGGGCGCGGGAGGTCATGATGAACCCGTGGGTGGGATGGTCCAGGCTGTTGCGCGTGTCCACCTCCAGGGAGAGGCCGGCCACGTGGGCCCGCTCGCGGACCCTCACCCAGGTGGTGTCGGCGATCTCCGGCGTGGCCCGCGCCCACACGGTGGACAGGCTTCCCTCCAGGCGGGTGCCGCGGCGCAGCACCACACCGCTGCCGAGACCCACACCGGCCTGTTCCAGATCATAGCTGGCCACCGGCCGGCTGTCCTTCCCCCTCAGCTTCACCGCCGCATTGGAGTAGCGGGCGTGGGGATGGTGATAGAGGCCGGAGTTGAGAAAGCTGCTGCGCCAGTAGTCCAGGCCAAGCTCCGTCAACCCGCCGAAGCGTCCATTCAACCGGAGCAGGGAGCCGGGGCCGCGCGGGCGATCCCAGTCCATGCCCACCTCCAGCCACACCTGGTCGTGCTCGTTGTAGCCTGGTCGAAGCTCCAGCCAGGACTGGCTGGGGCCGTCCACCTGCAACAGCAGAGCCGCCGGGGCGCATTGCCCGTGGTGCGGGCGGATGTCGGGGTCCTCCAGCGTGATCTCGTAGCCGGCGCGCTGGGCCAACCTGGAGGAAATGAAATCGCGCACACGCCGCGACACCTCCCGCGGGCTGAAGGTGTCGCCGCGCTTCAGTCCCAGCAGTCGCTCCGCCTGCTCCAGGCTCACGGTGGAGCTGCCCTCCACCCGCAGGCTGGCCAGCCAGAGCGAATCGGGTAGTGCAAGCCGGACGGGGGGTGTCTTCCCGTGCAACTGCACGCCGCGGGAGGTGAGCAGGGCGATCAGCTCCGGCTCCACGGCCAGGACTGCCTGATAGCCCAGCTCCATGAGCAGGCCCACCTGCTCGAAATCGACCAGCCCGAAGCGCGACACGTCCGGGGAGATGACCAGGTCCGCCAGCTGGGCGGCCTGCCGTTCCTGGACCAGCGTGAGAATCTGCCGGGACTGGTCGGCCACGGCCACCAGATTGTCCAATTCCCTAAGCGGCCGCAAGTGCACGGGCAGATCCACCGCCACGATCAGGCCGGCACCCAGGCGCAGCGCCAGGTCGGTGGGCAGGTTCTGCGTCAGGCCGCCGTCCACCAGCACCCGTCCTTCGATCTCCACCGGCTCGAAGATGGAGGGCAGGCTCATGGAGGCGCGCAGGGCCTGGGGCAGGGAGCCGCGCGACAGATGGACGGGTGCGCCGCACTCCAGGTCCGTGGCGGTGCAGGCGAAGGACCGGGGCAGGGCGAGGAAGTCGATCTCGCCGTGGACGCCCTGGGTCAGGTCGCTGAGGAGCAACTCCGCCTTGTTGCCGCGGAAGAGCTGGCCGGGCGGCTTGAGTTGGCCGCTTTTCAATTCCAGACGCAAGCCCTCGGGGCGGTTGAGGAAGCGCGCGTTGCCGATCAGCCGATTGTGGGCCGGCCGGTCGGTGAAGGTGCCGGCCCAATCGATCCGCCGGGCCAGGCTGTCCAGCTCGACGCCGCTCCAGCCCAGGCTCCACAAGCCGCCCACAAGGGCACCCATGCTGGTGCCGCAGACGATGTCCACCGGCACGCCCAGCTCCTCCAGCCGGCGGATGGCGCCGATGTGGGCCAGCCCCCGCGAACCGCCCCCCGCCAGCACCAGGGCCACGCGGGGAGGCGTGCCGGCGGTGGTGGCCACGGTGTCCTCGGTTTGTTCTTGTGACGTGGTCTGCTTCCCCGCCGATGTGGCAGTCCCTGTCAACCGGGCGGCCGCTGTCACCACGGGGTCGACCGCCTGGGCCTGGAGGGTGCCGGTCGCGGCCAGCCAAAGGGCAAGCGCTATGTTGATCGTCCGCTTCACGAAAAAAGGTACGAACGATGCGCCGCCTCTTTCTGCTTCTTTGGTGGCCCCTGGCCGCCCTCGCCCAGCCGCAGCTTCCCCAGGAGGCGCTGCGCTTCAACCCGCCCGCCCTCGACCTGGGCCCGCGCCACCTGGCCGTGGTGGACACGGCCGTCTGGCTGGTCAACGACCACGACGGCATGGTCGACCTGGACGGCCTCGCCGGCCTGACCGGTCGCGTCCTGGCGCTGGATCTGCCCGGCCAGCTGGCAAGCGGCGACAGCAGCCTGGTCGTCCTGCGTCTTGATTTGCGGGACGATCTCGACCTCGAGGAGGCCCTCGTCCTGCGCGCCCCGGCGGTGGGCGGCCTGCCCCAGCTGGCGCTGGCGGCCCAACCGCGCCACGCCCATCCCGACTGGACGGGGGCGGCCAACCTGTGGGGCACGGCCCTGAAGAGCTACCTGCAGACGCAGGTCGCGGGGCACACCGACCTGGGCTACACGGGGGCCCGCCAGCAGATGTTCGGCAGCATCGACAACGTGGACGGCCAAGTGCAGTGCGTCTACACGGGGACCTGGGTGGCCACCACCGGCATCCCCGACGCCAACATCATGAACACGGAACACACCTGGCCGCAGAGCATGGGCGCCGAGGGCACGGCCCGCAGCGACCTGCACCATCTCTTTCCCACGCTCAACTCGCCCAACTCCATCCGCGGCAACCTGCCCTTCGGCGACGTGGTGACCGCCAACTGGAGCCAGGGGGGCAGCCTGCGCGGGACCGACGCCAACGGCGTGACCGTCTTCGAGCCCCGCGACCAGCACAAGGGGGACGGGGCGCGCGCCCTCTTCTACTTCGCCCTGCGCTACGGCAACCTTTCCAGTTTCCTTACCTACCAGGAGCCGACCCTGCGGGCCTGGGCCCTGGCCGACACGGTCAGCCAGAAGGAGTTGGAGCGCAACGACGGCATCGAGGCCGTGCAGCACAACCGCAACCCCTTCATCGACCACATGGGCTGGCTGGCGCGCATCGCCTCCCTGGCCGGCAGCGCCGACCCGGCGCCCACGCGCCTCCTGGTCCTGCCCACGGACAGCCTCTGGCTGGCCGCCGCGCCGGGCGACACCATCTGGCTGGACCTGCCCCTGCTCAACGCGGGCAACCAGACCCTCCTCGTCGGCTACCTGCAAAGCTCCTCCCCGGCCGACTTCTCCGTGGTGGAGGCGCCCGCCGCCATCGCCGCCGGCCGCCTGGGCCGGACCCGCCTCGCCTTCCATCCGCAGGCGGCCGGGACGCAGGACCTGCTCCTTACCATCAGCACCAACGCCCAGAACGGCTCGCTGCGCCAGGTGGCGGTGGGCGGGACGGGCACGGAGACGGCGCTGCCCCTGCCGCCCGCGCGGCCCGGCGGCTGGCGCCTGGCGGCCATCGCGCCCAACCCCTTCAACCCCACCACCCAGGTGACGCTCGAGTTGGACCGTCCGGCCGAGCTGGCCCTGCGCCTGTTCGACGCGCGGGGCGCCCTGGTCCTGGAGCGGAGCGACAGCCTGCCCGCCGGCCGCGCCACGCTGCCCCTGGATCTGGGCGGGCGGCCCAGCGGCCGCTACTGGCTGACGGTGGAGGACGGCGCGCGGCGGGAGACCTTGCCCCTCACTTTACTTCGCTGAGCCTGCCCGATCGGGCTAAAGGTGACTATTGCCAGGTGCGGCGCCTGAGGGGCGCGCCGTTGTTGGGGACGGGATTGATCTGACCGAGTGGCCGGGCCCGCCTTGGCGCCTGTCGGGCAGCAGGCCAAGGATACCAGCTGTCATTGACCGCTGGTCGGCCACACCGCAAGAGAGCTCTGCATCGCCTTTCCCGGTCGGTTCCTTACAAATGTCCAAGAAAACAAGGGTGGCCCCATTGCCCTTATTGTGAAATTTGTCGATACTATCGATGAATTTCACAATAGGATGTCTGTCATGTACATCGAGCGCCAAATGGGAGTCGTGGCCCGGGAACTGGCCGCATCTTTTCCCGTACTGACCCTGACTGGTCCACGTCAATCGGGCAAGACCACCATGGCCCGCCACTGCTTTCCCCAGCTGGCCCACGTCAATCTGGAGGAGCCCCAGGTGCGGGCCCAGGCTCTGGCCGATCCCCGGGGCTTCTTCGCCCGCTTTCCGGAGGGCATGTTGCTGGACGAGATCCAGCGGGCGCCGGATCTGCTCAACACCGTGCAGGTGCTGGTGGATGCAGACGGGCGGCCCGGACGCTTCCTGCTCACGGGCAGCGAGCAGGTGGGCCTGCGCCAGGCGCTGTCCCAATCCTTGGCGGGACGCACGGCATTGCTGCACCTGCTCCCCCTCAGCCTGGCCGAACTCTCCGCTGCCGGACTGATGCCGGGCATCGAGGACCTGCTCTTCACCGGCTTCTATCCCCGCGTCCACGCCGCCAAGTTGCCGGCCTACGCCGCGCACGCCGCGTACATCCAAACCTACCTGGAGCGCGATGTGCGTTTGCAGGGTGAGATCCGCCTGCTGTCCCACTTCCAGCGCTTCCTGACCCTGTGCGCCGGCCGGGTGGGTCAACTGCTCAACCTGAACGCCCTGGCCGGCGAGGTGGGAGTGGCCGCCTCCACCCTGCGGGAGTGGCTGAGTGTGCTGGAGGCGGCCTACGTGGTCTTCCTACTGCCGCCATGGCATGCCAACCTGGGCAAGCGTTTGGTGAAATCGCCCAAGCTCTATTTTCACGATGTGGGCCTGGCGGCCTTCCTGCTGGGAGTGGAGGAGGCGCGGCAACTGGTCAGCCACCCCCTGGCCGGCGCGCTCTTCGAGAACATGGTGGTCGCTGAGTGCATCAAGGCCCGCCACAACCGTGGGTTGCGCAGCAATCTGAGTTTCTATCGCGACCATGCGGGTCACGAGGTGGATCTGGTGGCGGACTCCCCTGATGGCCCCCTCCTGGTGGAGATCAAATCCTCCCGCACCCTCCACCAGGAGTTCACCAGGGGATTCGCGGCCTTCGAGAAAGCCACGGGCCGCGAGGCCCGCCACCGTTGGATCGTGTATGCGGGGGAGAACCTGGAATCCGCCTTCGGCGCCCGGGCCATCCATGTGCGGCAGCTGGGTGACGTGTTGGCAGAGGCTCCACGCGCCTGATCCAGGTGATCATGGGACGCTGCCGCCTATGGAGCGCCGCTTTCCTTCCCCCACATCCGCCGCAGGAAGCCCGCCCGCCCCGAGGCCTCCTTGTAGCCCTGGTAGCGCAGGGGCTGCTTCTTGTGGTAGTCCTGGTGGACATCCTCGGCGGGATGGAACGCCATGGCGTCGCGGATCTCCGTGACGATGGGGCGCTCGAAGGTGCCGGAGGCGGCCAGGGCCTCCTTGCTGGCCTGCGCGGCGGCGCGCTGCTCCGGCGTGTGGCAGAAAATGGCCGTGCGGTACTGGCTGCCCTTGTCGGCGAACTGGCCCCAGGCGTCGGTGGGGTCGATGTTGCGCCAGAAGACCTCCAGCAACGTCTCAAAGGTGACCTTGCTGCTGTCGAAGGCCACCTGCACCACTTCCAGATGCCCCGTCTCCCCGGAGCACACCTCTTCGTAGCTGGGCTCCGCCCCGCGGCCGCCCATGTAGCCGCTGGTCACGGCCAGCACGCCCTCCAGCTGCTCGAAGGGCGGCTCCATGCACCAGAAGCAGCCGCCGGCGAAAGTGGCCAACTCGTAATTCCTTTTTACATCAACAGCTTCTGGCTTCATTTTCCCCTCACAACCCATGCTGAAAAGTAGCAAAATGCAAAAGTATTTCACCATTTCGGCAAAAGTAGACCGTCTCTCCAAAGCTAACATTTTGGGATCCTCTTGCCGTTTCTGATCGTGGCCGCCCAGTCTTGGGGTGGAAGATCGCAATCTCACGCATCTGCTCAGACGCTAAAGCGCCGAAAGACAGGGCATGAAATTCCGATCACCTAGCTTTGCAGAAAAATATTTCCGAAATCCACACTACAGCCGGAAAACGGTCTTGCATAATGCGCCCCACGCGTTATATTGGGCGCCCCATTAAGACGGTTCATTGACAGCCAGTGAAGGTGGAGTCAGGCCCACCAAACGGGGAACAAGCTGAAGATCTTCGCTTTAACGGGACAGAGTTCATTCGGTAACGAGGAGCTTTGACCTGGCAAGGTGCTAGGCTTTGTTTCTAAGTTGAGGTGTGCAATGATCACTGTTCACGAGACGAATGTACTTCCGGAATTCCGGAAGGCGGGTAAGGACTTCTTCCATGGAACGAAGAAGGTCGTTCTTCTCGAACCTGCTGATCCAGAGGCTATGAAGGCCCTTGAGGATGCAGGGCGCTTCCCTATCGATGTGGAAGCTCTTCGAAGTGATGTGGTAAGGGGAAACCAAGCCCGAAATCTGTTGAAGTTCTTTGGCAAGGAGATCCCGACGAACAAGGATTACTTCCAGCGTTCAAGAGATCAACAAGACTGAGAATAGCTTGGCTGTCATGATACTTTGCCCCCCTTCCCTCGTGGTTGGGGGGCTCTTTTTTGTCTATCCATGCCAAGTCACTTTGTTTCAGGACCTCTGACACTTCCTCCACTTTCGGCAAGTAGTCAACCTAGGCTAACCAACCTAAGCCACTTGGCTTGCCCAAGTCACCATACGTAGCCGCATTTCTCGTTCATTTACCGGTATAAGAACAGGTACAAAGAAACCAACCCTGTTCAACCCGAAAGGAACGAACCATGAGACCGCGAACCCTGACGGTCAACGACCCCTTTGTGCCTATCCAACGTGTGCCCCTATTCACCCCAGCCGGTGTGCAGTCCAGCCGCTACGCCATCGTGCTGGATCCGCAGGGTGCCCATGAGGAAGCGGGCATCGTGTCCGACGACTACAACCTAGTGGAGAACTCCCGTGTGGTGGAGACGGCGGAGCGAATCCTGGCGGAAGGCGCTCTGGAAGCCTCACGGGGCAAGACCTTGTTCGATGGACGACGCTTCCGCCAGCGGTGGGTGCTGGGGCAGCACACCTTCGAGACCCAACCCGGTGACATCGTCGCCCTGACCTTGGACGCCTGGAATTCCTACGACGGCTCGGCCAGATTCGGCGTCGCCTTCAACATGCAGCGCCTGGTCTGTTCCAACGGCATGGTGGTCGACCAGTTGCTGGGTGGGTTCCGCTTCAAGCATAACCAGGCCCATGGCGAGGTCTTCGACTGCGAAGTGGAGCAGGCCGTGGAGCGGCTCCAGCAGTTGTCCCAGAACATCCACCTGCTCGCGCCCAAGTTCCAGACCATGACCCGGCAGAAGCTCTCCATCGCGGGGATCCAGCGCGTCTTCAGCGACCTGGAGATCCCGCGCCCACTGGTGTCCGATGTCTTCATGGAACTGGAAGGCAGCCGCGCCTGGGATCTCTACAACGCCTTCACCCACGTGTTGACCAGGCAGGAGTCCTTCGGCGCCGAGCACACCAACCGGCGTGTCACGCAGTACTTCCTTGACCACGCGAGGGGTTGACCATGGAAGCCCTACGCCAATCCACCATCTACAGCTACCTGCGCTGTCCCTACCAGCACTTCCTGCAGAGCGCCGAACCGGACAAACGGACATTCCGACACCCCGCCGCGATGCACGGGACTGTGCTCCATAGGCTGATCAAGCGCCTGCACGAAGGCGACTGGGATATGGATCTGCAGGCAGCCTACCTGCTGGCCTTCCAGCACGAAGTGACAAACGGACAAAACGACACGCTGCCCGTGCGCTGGAAGGATGAATCCGAAGAGCGCGACCAGTATCTGTCCGACGCGGTGGCCATGCTGGAGGGCTACCGCAGCAAGGCCTACAACCGGGACTGCAAGATCCTGATGGCCGAGGCCCAATTCACGGTGAGGATGGGACGGCATCAGCTGACGGGAACCTTGGACCAGCTGCGCCAGCACCCGGACGGCACGCTGGAGCTGGTGGACTTCAAGAGCGGCAAGACCGCACCGCCCCAGGCCTATGTGGACCTGGACTACCAACTGTCCATCTACGCCTACGCCTTGCTCCACGGCACTCTGCTGGTGGACGGCAAGCTGCTGCAACCACGCATCCTGCCGGATCGCTTGACCCTCTACTTCCTGCGTCACCACATCCCCTACAAGCGGGCCACAGGCGGCAAGTCCGCCGGGGAAGAGCGCGGGGATCCCCGCATCAGCACCACCCGCAACCTGGACCAACTGAAGGCCATGAAACAGGACGTGGCCCATGTGTCACGGATGATGAAGGCAGGGTGCTATCCACGCTCGCCGGATCCCATGAAGTGTGGTGTCTGCGCCTTCGCCGACGCCTGTCGTGGCGCGACCCAAGACGCCCGCCTGCCCATGGCCCGCCTGGAATCCCTTGTATCACAACTGGAGGAAGTCGCATGAACAGCCCTGCCCACATCAGCGAATGCCTGCCCGCCCTGGACATCGATCTGCAGGCCGAACTGGATCGCATGACCGAAGGCGTACACATGCCCTTGCCCCGCGTGCGCGTGGAACACAGTCCCAGTGGCCAGCATCGCCTGTTCCTGGATCTGGGGCCGACCATCGAGGACGAAGGCCTGGTGGTGCCTCTGGTAGGCAACCAGTTGTCGGGAATCGTGGTCGCCCACCAGCACATCCGCGCCGTGTTTGAGGAAGGGGGCACCCTGCCGGTTTGCGCCGCTGTGAATGGCCAGCCCACCGTGGACACGCCCCAAGCCACGGCCTGTGAGCAATGTCCCCTGAGTGGCTTCGGCAGCCGCTGCAAGCCCAAGGTGCGCCTATTGGTATTGGCGCCTGGAGAAGATGGGGAGCCTGCCCTGTGGGTCTTTCCCCTGTCGCCCACCAGCATCAAACAGTGGCATCGCTATGTGCAGCGCCTGGCGCGGTCCAAGGTGCCTTACCTGGCCGTGCGCACGCGCTTCGAATTGAAGGACATCCAGCGCCCGCCCTATCGCTATGCCGAGGTGCTGATGACGGTGGACCGCCTGATCACCCAGAACGAGCTGGTGCAGGTGAAGGCAGTGCGGGAGTCCTACCACGATGTTCTTGCCACGGTCGTCAAAGACGACTACCAAGATCCGGGAGATGCCGGCCATGCAGAGGCGTAAGCGCGGAATCGACTGGGGGGATCTGCTGGTGGACCT